>CAZYWR010001196.1:0-5416 GCA_964651185.1 uncultured Polyangiales bacterium | reverse complement strand
TCGCCTGAGAGCTCGGCATGCTCGAGATCCGCGTCGCGCAGGTCGACGCCGCGCAGATTGCCTTTCAGTAGTGCGCCGCGAAGCCGAGCACCGCGCAGGTCCGCGCCTGACAGCTCGATCTCCACCAGCATGCAATCTTGGGCCGGCCTAAGTGATCCACCTGGAGCTCGCGCAGTGCGCCGACTCGCGCGGTCACGAGCGCCATCACGCTCGCCAAAATCACCACCACCTCCGCGTACACGCGATGGCCGAAGAAACGCACCGATGGCGGCGTCGCTCGCCTCCTGCAGCCTTCTCGCGCGCAGTACAGACTCAGCCGCCTGGTCCACGCCTCCGTGGCGGGCGCCCAACGCCCCACCGCGCGGCTTACGAGCGTAGTCGGCACGGTCGAGACGACCGCCGCAATGGCGGCACCCCTCCGCCCGAACGCGCTCTGCGACCGCTTCGTCCAGCTCGTAGAGCGCCTGCAAAACTGGACGTCCACCCCGGCCGCATGCGACTCGGGGACACCTGGATCTTTCACACAATCAGGTCAGTGCCCGCGGAAGACTCGATCAAGTTTTCTGCGGGTACTGTCCGTCCCGCACGAAACTTGATCAGGCCCGCCATCCTGTCCAGCAATCTGTGCGATCAGGGTCCGAGGCGCTCTTGCGCGAGCGGCGGGCGCAACACGTAGCGAAAGTGACGCTTCGCGTCCCGCCAGGTCGCCGCCGCCAGCGCGTGTCGCCGCGTGCAGCGTGAACCGTCGAGCGAAGCGCATAGCGGCTTGTCGTAACCGAGTGCGCTCGGCACAGGTGACGAGAGACCGCGCACCCATTGCGGACCCGCGGGCGGCGTTTGGCCCGATACCGCAGAGGCGAACAGCGCATCGTGCGCAGTGGCTTGCTCGTCAGGCGCATCGTCCACGACAAGCAAACCGGGCCCACGAAGATAGCTCTCCATCCGGCGCACCGCGCGCTCGAGCACTTCGCCCCTCCTGCGTCGACGAGCGGCCTAGCTCCCGTCACGCGAGCTCGTTGTCCGTCGCGGAATGACGCGCTACTCGCAGGAAGCTCGCTGCGCGCGCTACTCGGCCGTGTGCTGACTGAGGCGCGGCTCTCCCGGTTCGTGCGTCTCGGCGCGGTGCCTGAGCGTAGCCAAGCGCTCGATGAACACGAACAGCGCCGGGATGAAGAAGATGCCGAACACAGTGGCCGCGAGCATGCCCGCGACCACGGTCGTGCCCATCACCTGACGTCCGCCCGCGCCCGCACCGCTCGCGAACCACAGCGGCAAACAGCCGAAGATGAACGCGAACGAGGTCATCAAGATCGGACGCAGGCGCAGGCGCGCCCCTTCCAGCGCGGCGTCGATTAACGGCATGCCCTGATCGAGCCGCGCCTTGGCGAACTCCACGATCAAGATCGCGTTCTTGGCCGTCAGGCCGACCAGCATGATGAGACCTATCTGCGCGAACACGTTGTTGTCGAAGCGGCGCGAGAACAGGCCGAGGTAAGCGCCCAAGATCGCGACCGGCGTGCTCAACAAGACGCTGAAGGGCAGCGACCAACTCTCGTACAGCGCCGCCAAGATCAGGAACACGAAGATGAGCGACAGCCCCAGGACCTTCCCCGACCCGCCCTGCGAGGCCTTCTCCTGATACGAGAGCGCGTTCCAGGCGTAGCCCATCTCGGACGGCAAGGTCTTGTGCGCGACCTCCTCGAGCGCGGCGAGCGCCTGCCCGGAGCTGTAGCCCGGCGCCGCCGCGCCCAGGATCTCCGCGGAGCGAAACAGGTTGAAGCGCATCGTGTACTCGGGCCCGGTCGTCGTGCGCATGTTGACCACCGTCGTGAGCGGCACCATCTCGCCGCGCGCGTTGCGCACGTAGAACTCGCGCAAGTCCTCCGCGCTCTTGCGAAACTCCGCGGAGGCCTGCACGAACACGCGCCACTGCCGGCCGAAGCGCGTGAAGTCGTTCACGTACGCGCCGCCGAGGAAGGTCTGGAGCGCGCTGTAGATCTCGGTCAGCGGCACGCCTTGCTGGAGCGCCTTCTCTTTATCGACCTCGGCGAACAGCTGCGGCACGCCGGGCGAGAAGTTCGGCAGAATGTTGGCGAGCTCCGGCCGCTTCCTCGCTTCGGCGACGAAGCGCATCACGTTCTGCGTCAAGAACTCGACCGAGCCGCCGCTGCGGTCCTGCAGCATCATGCTGAACCCGCCGGCGGAGCTGATGCCGGGGATAGCCGGTGGCATGAGCGCGAACACGCGCGCCTCGGGGATGCTCGCGAAGCCGATGTTCAGCTTCTGGACGATGTCCTTGGCTTGTTGCCCTTCGCCGCGCTCATCCCACGGCGCGAGCGAGACGAACCCGGTGCCCACGTAGCTCGCGGCCGTGCGCGTGAAGAAGCTGAAACCCGCGACGGTCGTGCGGTACTGCACGCCCGGCACGCTGGCCATCACCTCCTCCACCTTCTTCACCACCTCGCGCGTGCGCTGGAGCGAAGCCGCGTCCGGCAGCTGAATACCGATGATCGCGTAGCCCTGATCCTCCTCCGGCACGAACCCGGTCGGCAGCTTGTTGCCGAGCGCGTACGACGCCCCGGCCACGCCCGCCAGCAGCACGAGCGGGATGGCGAGCTTGCGGATGAGCATGCGGTTCACGTTCACGTAGCCGCCGCTCACGCGCTCGAACCAGCGATTGAAGCTGCGCCCGAGCCGCCCGAACACCGTCTTCGGCTCGCCGCGCGGCTTGAGCAGGATCGCGCTCAGGGCCGGGCTCAACGTGAGCGCGTTGAAGGCCGAGAGGAGGACGCTTATCGCGATGGTGAGCGCGAATTGCTGATAGAGCCGGCCCGTGATGCCGCTCATGAACGCGACCGGGATGAACACCGCGGCCAAGATCAGCGCGATGCCGATCACCGGCGCCGACACCTCGGACATCGCCTTCAACGTCGCGTCGCGCGGCGAGAGCCCCTCCTCGATGTGATGCTCCACCGCCTCCACCACCACGATCGCGTCGTCGACCACGAGACCGATCGCCAAGACCAGCCCGAACAGCGAGAGCGTGTTGATGGAGAAGCCGAGCAGCGGAAACAGCGCGAACGCGCCCACCAGCGAGACCGGCACCGTGAGCAGCGGGATGAGCGTCGCGCGCCAGCTCTGCAGGAACACGAACACGACGAGCACCACCAACGCCACCGCCTCGAGCAGCGTGTGCAGGATCTCTTGGATGCCGCCTTTCACCGGGCGCGTGGTGTCGAGCGAAACGCGGTAGTCGAGCCCGGGCGGGAAGCGCTGCTTGAGATCTTCCAGCGTGCTGCGGATCTGCTGCGCGACCTCCAGCGCATTGGAGCCGGGCGACTGAAACAGCGCGACCACCGCGGCCGGCTTGCCGTCGAAGCTC
This sequence comes from uncultured Polyangiales bacterium, assembly GCA_964651185.1. GTDB lineage: Bacteria > Myxococcota_A > Polyangia > Polyangiales > DASUME01 > DASUME01. The sequence goes on along the minus strand of CAZYWR010001196.1, from coordinate 2,034 downwards.
CCGTATTGGGCGTAGTTGAGCGCGCCGAGCTCCACCGAGCCCACGTCGCTGATCCGGATCAACGCGCCGTCCGGGCTCTCGCGCACGATCACGTTCGCGAACTCCTCCGCCGTGATCAGGCGACCTTGCGCGCGCACGGTGTACGTGAGCTGCTGGCCCGGAGGCGCGGGCTCGGCGCCGATCTTGCCGGCCGGGTTCACCACGTTCTGCGCGCGGATCGCGTTCTGCACGTCGCTCGCGGTCACGCCCAAACGCGACATCACGTCGGGCTTGAGCCAGATGCGCATGGCGTAGTCGGAGGAGCCCAGGTTGCGCAGGTCGCCCACGCCGCGCACGCGCAAGAGCGCGTCGTTGACGTTGATGGTCGCGTAGTTGGCGAGGAAGTTCGCGTCGTAGCGCCCGTCCGGCGAGTAAAACGCGACCACGATCAGCGGGAAGGCGAGCGACTTCTTGATCGTGATGCCGTAGTTGCGGACGTCCTGCGGCAGGAACGGCTCCGCCTGCGAGAAGCGGTTCTGCACCAGCACGTTGTCGATGTCGATGTCGGAGCCGATATCGAACGTGACGGTCTGATAGAGCGAGCCATCGTTGGCGTTGGTGGACTGCAGATAGAGCATCTGCTCGACACCGTTGATCTGCTGTTCGATCGGCGTCGCCACCGCCTGCTCGACCGTCAGCGCGTCGGCGCCGGTATAGGTCGTGGTCAGGAAGATCTGCGGCGGCAAGATCTGCGGAAAGAGCGCGATCGGCAGCCCGAACAGCGCGACCACGCCGAGCAACACCGTCACGATGGCGATCACGATCGCCACGATCGGCCGCCGCACGAAGAACGCAGAGATCATTGCGCCGCTCGCGCGCCGAACGGCACGGCCGCCGCGGTTTGGGGCCCCGACTCGGGCGCGTTTTCAGGCTGGACGAGCGCGCCGTCGCTGACCTTCTGCACGCCTTCGACGACCACGCGCTCGCCCGGCCGGACGCCCTTCGTGATCACGCGATCCTCCCCCGCGACCGGGCCCACTTCGACGCGCCGCAGCTCGACTTTGTTGTCCTGCTTGACGACCGCGACCGAGTACGTCCCTTGAATCTCGACCAGCGCCTTCTGCGCCACGACCAGCGCGCGCTCTGCGACGTCCGAGCGCCGGAGCCGCACGCGCCCGTACTGCCCGGGCCGCAGGATGCCGTCAGGGTTCGGAAACAGCGCTTCGACGTCGATGGTGCCCGTGCTCGGGTTGATCTCGCGATCCGTCGCGACGATCAGACCGCGCTTCGGATAGGTGCTCCCGTCGGCGAGCACCAGCTCGACGCCGAGATCTCCCGAGCTCGTGTGCCCTTCGTTCTCGAGCGTCATGAACTGGGCACGCGTCCAGCTCAGGTCGCGCGTGGCCAGCTCCCGATAGCGCTGCGCGTTGCGCAAGTAGTCGCGCTCGCTGATCGGAAAGCGCATGCGGATGGGATCGAGCGCCGACACGGTGGTCAGCAGCGTCGGGCCGTCCTGCCCGACCAAGTTGCCGACGCGCACCTGCGCGAGCCCCGCGCGCCCATCGATCGGCGAGCGCACCTGCGTGTAGGAGAGGTTGAGCTCGGCTTGTCGCAGCGAGGCCTGCGCGGCGCGCTCTTGCCCGAGCGCGTCTTGATACGCCGCCGTGGCGTCTTCGAGCGCGCGCTGGGTGCTCGTGCCGCTCTCGAGCAGCGCCTTGGTGCGCGCGAGCTGCAAGCGGCTCACCTCGACGGCGGCGTGCGCGCGCTCGAGCGTGCCGCGCGCGGCCTCGACCGCAGCTTGATACTCGACGGGGTCGATCACGAACAGCAGCTGCCCGGCCTTGACCTGGGTGCCGTCGCGATAGGTCTGCTCCTTCAGGTAGCCGCGTACGCGCGCGCGCATGTCTGCGTTGACGTAGCCATCGAGCAGGCCCACGTGCTCGTTGAACAGCTCGACGCTGCGCTCGCGCACCGGAGCGACCAAGACTGTGGGAGGAGGTGGGGCAGCGGGGCCTAGTGCCTCAGCTGCACAGCCGGTGTGCGCTGCGATCACCG
>CAZYWR010001195.1:0-2577 GCA_964651185.1 uncultured Polyangiales bacterium | reverse complement strand
CGAAGATGAAGGCGTCGCTATTCGGCGCCGCCCGCATGCCGCCGCCGCCCACCGTAAAAAAGGGCGTGACAGGCCAACCCGGAAAGAGATTCACCACGCCGCCCGCGCCGAACAGGAAGAGCCGCCCGAGCGCGCCCACGCTGGCGCCCAGGTTGGCCTCGATCCCGAACGTGGGGCCGAGCATCCAGGTCGGGCGCACGGCCAGGAAGCCGCTGCCGCTGAGCGCGCCCAGGCTGACCGCGAGCTCGCCGTGCGCGCGCAAGAGCGGTGGCGGTGCGAACACGCGCCAGCGCGCGCTCGCCGGCGGCTCCTCCTCCGATGCGTCGAACAGCCACACCGACGCACCCTCGATATAAGCCCGCCCGCCGTCGCTCAGCTCGAGCTCGAGCCAGTGGCCGAGCGGTCCCCGCCCGCGCACGAGAAAGGTCTCGTCGCGGCGCGCGCGCGCGAGCACTCGGAATGCTCGGCCCGGTCCGCTGCGCAGCGGGGCCTCGGCGACGAGCACGCGCGCGTACGTCGCAGCGCGCGCTGGCGGGCGCGAGCCAGAGGTCCTGTCGGGTTCGTCCTGTCCACGCGCGGCGATCGAACCGAAACCGAAGCAGATCAGGATCGCCACGAGCGCCGCCGCGGCGTGACGCGCGACGTTCATGGACGCCCTGCGCCGTCGAGCCAGCGCTTGAGCAGCGCGGCAGCATCGGAGTCAGGCGCGAAGACGACGCGAGGATGCGAATCGAGCCCGATCGGACGGCGATAGAGCGGACTCGAGTCTGCGTCGACGCCGATGTCCGCGCGCACGCGCTCCAGGTTCGCCAGCGATTCGGGGCTCGGCGCACCCACCACGCGATCGCCCGCACACACCGGCGCGGGCGCGTCCACCAGCCGCAGCGCGCTGCGCTGTGCGTGGCATCCGCCCGTGTCTCCGGGGCCGCCGCTGGCGCAGCTGTATTGGGTCAGCACGTTGGGCTGGATCTCGCAGTGATAGAATTGCTCATCCAAGTTCAGCTCCGGCGCCTCGATCTGGTCACCGAGATCGACCGTATCCAGCGCGGTCGGTGTGCACGCGCTGCACAGCGCGCTGGCGGCGAACGTGAGCGCGGCGCGCATGCCTGCCCGATCGAGCTTTCGCGAGCTGAGCTCCCCCACTGCGGGCAGCTTGCCAAAGGGCCCGCGTACAGGTCAACGCAAGGACCACGACAACCACGCGCAGAGGGCGACGTTGCGCGCTGTGGCCCCTGCGCTTACCTTGCCCCCTCTGTGCCAGGACCATACCATCCCGTCACGCGGCGATGAAGGAGACCTACAACGCGGCCAAGGTCGGTCTGCTCGTGCTCGTGACCCTGGCCGCCAGCATCGCCATCTACCGCTTCGTCGATGAAAGAAGCCGGGGCGGCGGCGGCTATTCGGTCTATGCGATCTTCGACGACGTGCAGGGTCTGGTCGAGAAGTCGCGCGTAGTGGTGGCTGGAATTCCAGTCGGCGCGATCCAGAAGATCCGCCTCTCGGGCGCTCGCGCGCGCGTCGACATTCACATCGAAGGGAACGTCAAGCTGTACCGTGACGCGACCGTGGCGCAGCGCAGCGCATCGTTGCTCGGCGAGACCTTGCTGGTGATCAAACCCGGCAATCCTTCTCAACCAGAGCTCAAAGACGGCGATCAGATCGCGGCCGAGGCGAAGCCCTCGAGCACCGACGACATCATGCGCACCGTCGGCGACATCGCCGAGTCAGTCAAAAAGGTGACAGCCCAGCTCGAGCGCGCGTTCGGCACGGATACGGCCGGCCAACAGATGTCGAGCGCGCTCAAGAACCTGAGCGAGGCGATCGAGGGCGTAAACCGCACCATCCAGGCGAACGAAGACGCGGTCGGGCATACGCTCGCGAACGTAGAGAGCATCACCAGCGACGCACGCCCGAAGATCGAGGCCATCCTGTCGCACGTCGAAGACGTGACGCGCAATATCGACGCGATCCTCGACCGCAACACGCAGGGCCTCGATCGCGGGCTTGGCCGGGTGGACGACACCGTGGCGTCCGTGCAGCGCGCCGCCGCGGATCTCGAGGCGGCCATGAAGGACATCAAGCAGGTCACCGAGCGCACCGCGCAAGGCAAGGGTACGGTCGGCCGCTTGACCCAGGACGAGACGCTGATCGACGAGGTCCAGGGCGTCGCCGAAGGCATCAATGACGTGGTCGGACCGATCGCGCGGTTGCAGACGATCGTGCGCCTGCGCAGCGAATACAACTTCCTGGCCAACACCTTCAAGAGCTACGTCGGCCTGCGCCTCGCGCCGCGCGACGACCATTACTACCGCTTCGAGCTCATCAATGATCCGCGCGGCCGTACGAGCTTCACGCAGCGCCAGGTGCGCACGAGCCCGCCCATCCAGGGCGAACCCGAGTATTACCAGCAGACGATCACCGAGACGAAGGACACCTTTCGCTTCACGTTACAGTTCGCCAAGCGCATCTACTTTGCGACCTTTCGCTTCGGCATCTTAGAGTCGACGGGTGGCCTCGGCGTGGACTTTCACCTGCTCGACGACCGGCTCGAGATCAACGCCGACGCGTTCGCGCTCG
>CAZYWR010001194.1:0-4733 GCA_964651185.1 uncultured Polyangiales bacterium | reverse complement strand
GCTCGAGCGCATCGCGGGCGTGGACATCGTGCGCTCGCTCGAGGCGGCGCGCGGCGAACGCAATTTCGAGATCGTGCCCAAGTCGGACGAAGACCTGCGGCCGGCGATTTTCCGCGCGGCCGTGGCGGGCAACCACACGCTCGTGGGCCTGTCGCGCGAGGGCCAGAACCTGGAAGAGATCTTCCGCCAACTCACCGTCGGCGTCGAGGCGCGCGCTGGCGCGCCCCGAGCGAACTGATGCCAAGCGCGCGCCGGCGCGGCCCGAGCGAACTGATGTCAAGCGCGCGCTGGCGCGCCCCGAGCGAACTGATGTCGAAGCGCGCGCTGGCGCGCGCGAGCGAACTGTTGAGGCCTGAACCATGAGAAACACCCTGACCATCGCGCGGCGCGAGTTCCGGAGCTACTTCAACAGCCCCGCCGCCTACATCGTCGGCATCCTGTTCTTGATCGTGGTCTCGATCATGTTCTGGAACAGCTTCTTCCTCGAGCAGCGCGCCTCGGTGCGGCGGCTCTTCTTCTGGGCCTACGTGGTGAGCGCATTCGTGGGACCGGCCATCACCATGGGCCTGCTCGCCGAAGAGCGGCGTACCGGCACCTTCGAGCTGCTCATTACCTATCCGGTGCGCGACGGAGAGGTCGTGATCGGCAAGTACCTGGGCGCGCTCGGGCTCTACGGCGTGCTGCTCGCGTTGACGCTGCCGCAAGCCTATTCGGTGTCGCAGCTCGGGCCGCTCGATTGGGGTCCGGTGTGGTCTGGCTATCTCGGCTTGCTCTTGGCAGGTGGCGCGTACGTCGCGATCGGCGTGCTCGCATCGAGCTGGACCTCCAACCAGCTGATCGCGTTGATCGTCGCGCTGGGGATAGGAGCCTTCTTCGGCGTCATCCGCCACCTCTTGTTCTTCTTGCCCGAGGGGTTGGCCTCGATCTTCGAGTGGCTGTCGTTCGGTTACCACTCCGACTCGCTCGAGCGCGGCGTGATCGACACGCGCGACATCTTCTTCTTCCTGTCCGTGATCGCGCTGTGCCTGGGGCTAGCCTTCCGCTCGCTCGAGAGCCGGCGCTGGAAATGAGAGGTTGGCCATGGCGATGAATAAACGAACCCGTGCGGCCACCCAGTCGATCGCCTTTTTGGGCCTGATCGCGGCCATCATCGTGCTCTTGAACCTGCTCGGCGTGTTCTTCTTCGGCCGCATCGACGTCACGAAGAACCGGCTGTTCTCGCTGTCCGAGGGGTCGAAGCGGGTGGTCCAGAACCTCCAGGACGACCTCGAGGTCACGGCCTACTTCACGAAGGATCTGCCGCCGCCCTTCAACGCGACGGAGCGCTACGTGCGCGACATCCTCGATGAGTACCAGGCGGCCGCGAAGGGCAAGCTCAAAGTCAGATTCATCAACCCCGACAACGACGAGACGCGCCAGGCCGCCGAGAGCGATGGCGTGCAGCGCGTCGCCCACCAGAAGATCGAAAACGACGCGGTGCAGGTGGTCGAAGGGTACCGCGGCGTGGTGTTCAACTACTTGGGCGAACGGCGCGCGATCGGCGCGATCAGCGGCACCGCCGGGCTCGAGTACGACATCACCCAGACCATCAAGCAGCTGGTCGGCGACAAGCTCAAGCTCGGCGTGCTGAGCGGCCACGAAGGACCGACCCTGGCGCAGGGGCTCACCACGCTGAAGGCCATGCTTCCGACCTACGACGTGAGCGAGGTCAACGCGGCGAGCCCGATCGACCAGAAGTACCGGGCGCTGCTGATCGTCGCGCCGGAGAACGCGCTCAGCGAAGACGAGCTGCGCAACATCGACGCCTACGTGATGAACGGCGGCAACCTCGGCGTGTTCGGCGGCAGCCTCAAGATCAAGCAGGATCAGTTCTCGTTGACGGCTTCGCCGGTCGACAGCGGGCTCAACCGCCTGCTCGAGAAGTGGGGCGTGAAGCTGCGCGACGAAGTCGTGGCCGACACGCGCTGCGGTCAGGCGCCCTTGCGCACGAACTTCGGCATCTCCATCCCAGTGGCGTTTCCGCCGGTGCCCGTGATCGACTTCGACGAGAAGCAGATGGCGAATCCCATCGCCTTCCGGCTCGACCAGCTCTTCACTCCCTTCACGGCCCCGCTCAAAGAGACGGGCGAGCTGAAGAAGGAAAAAGACGTCAACCTCACGGTGATCGCCCGCACCACCAAGGATTCTTGGCTGATCGACGGCGACAACATCGATCTCAAGCCGCGCGATCCGCGGCAGTGGTCGCGCTCGAGCCAGCGCGGGCCGTTCGCGGTGGCGATCTCCATCGACGGCAAGCTGCCTTCTGCCTTTCGGCCGGAGGCCGTGTCGAGCACGGAGGGCGCCGCGCCCGCTGGCCCGCGCGGTCCCGAGCGAGCCGTCAAGCCGGTGCACGTGTTCGTGGCGGGCTCGAGCGGCTTCTTGCGCGACGAGTTCCTGCCGCCGCCCGACCGCAACGGCGACCACGACCTCAACTCATCGCTGGCGTTCGGGCTGAACGCGATCGACTGGCTCGCCCAAGAAGACGAGCTCATCGCGGTGCGCGCGAAGAGCGTGGAAGAGCCGCTGATCGAGGTGCCGACGACGGTGAAGGAAGCCGAGTCCGAGATCACCGACGCCGCCAAGAAGGGCGACGAAGCCGGCGCACAGGCTGCGCTCCAGAAGCGCAAGGCGGCGATCGAAGACTGGGACGCCAAGAAGGCGCGCATCAAGCTGCTGAACGTCACGCTCATGCCGCTCCTCTTGCTCGCGTTTGGCCTGACTCGCTGGCAGCTTCGCAAGAAGAAGCGCGCCCACATCTCGCTGTGATCGGGAGGAACTCGTGAACAAGCTACTCATCGCTGCCGCGGTCGTGATCGGGCTCAGCGTGGCCGTGGCCATGACCAAGCGTTCGCACGAAGCGAAGACCACCCTCGAAAAGCCGAGCGCCACGCTCCCCGTGGTGAAGAAGGACGAGGTCACGACGCTCGAGATCGCCAAGCCCGGCAAGCCGGCCGTGGTGCTGCAAAAGCAGGGCGACAAGAAGTGGCGCGTGAGCGCGCCGGTCGACGCCGAGGCGTCGCAGTCGGCTGTCGACTCCGCGCTCGATAAGCTCAGCGACCTGACGGTCACGGGCGTGGCCGCTACCCACAAAGAGAACTACGCCAAGCTCGAGGTCGATCCCGAGCACGCCATTCACGTGAAGGCCAAGGCAGGCGACAAGCAGGTCGCGGATCTGTACATCGGCGCCTCGAAGACGGGCGGCACCATGGTGCGCGTCGAGGGGCAAGAGCCCGTGCTCGCGGTGCGCGGTTCGATCCGCTATCCATTCGACAAGGAAGTGAAGGACTTCCGCAAGCGCGAGATCACGGATGTGCCGGCCGCGGAGCTGACCGGGATCGACATCAGCTCCGACAAGGGCAGCTTCAAGTTCGAGAAGCAGGGCGACGCCTGGGCGCAAGCCAAGGGCGAAAAGCCGATCGCGAACTTCGATCCGCAGAAGGTGCAGAGCCTGAGCTACACGCTCGGCAGCCTGCGCGCGAACGACTTCGCGGCGAAGGACGAGCCGGACAGCGAGACCGGACTCGATGCGCCGCGCGCCAAGATCACCCTGACCAAGAAAGACGGCGGCAAGGTCGAGATCGAGCTCGGCAAGGAGCACGCGAGCGGCGACTCCTACGTACGCGCGACGGGGGGCGAGGTCGTGTATCGGGTGGCTAAGTACACGGCCGACCGGCTGCGTCCCGACGCCAAGGCATTCGAGAAGACCGAGGCCAAGGCGAACGAGCCGCACGCCGGCATGGTGCCGATCGCCGGCGGCGGCGATCTGCCACCCGACGTCATGAAGCAGCTGCAGCAGCTCAAGGGCCACCCCGGCTCACCGCACTAGCCTCCATTTGCGCGCGTCGCCGCAGTCGTGCGCGTGCGCGTCCTCGTAGTCGTGCGCGTGCGCGTCCTCGTAGTCGTGCGCGTGCGCGTCCTCGTAGTCGTGCGCGTGCGCGTCCTCGTAGTCGTGCGCGGGTTTTTCCCGTGCGCGTATCCGTGCTCGTGCTCGACCTGTCGCGCATACGCGTCCGTGCTGTACCGCGAGTGGTCGAGGACGGGCACGCCTACGAGGACGTGCACGACTACGCGGACGTGCACGCACGGGCGGCGGAGAGGTGCGAGAGTTTGTGGGTCGCGAGCACCGAGTAGATGCGCGCGATCTCGCCCGCCGCGGTCACGTCGAACAGGTGTACGCTGTGCTCGGCGGCGCGCGCCTTGCCCGGACGCGCGTGCACGTACAGCGCCGGTAAGCCGTTCAGCGACAACAGGCGCACCGAAAACACGGTCGCCCCGCGCGCCGCGCCTACGAAGAATCGTGCCACGCGCGCGCGCGAGCGGATCGGACGCAGCGCCGCGAGGAACTCACCACCACCGTCGTTGATCGCCAGCGCGTCGGTCGCCAGGAGGCGCTCGAGCCGCTCCGGATCGCCCGACGCGAGCTCCGCCATGAAGCGCGCTGCCGCCGCGCGCGCCTGCTCGAGGCTGGCGTCGCTGCGCCCGCGGCTCTGCTCGTAGCCCTCGAGCGCCGCACGCGCGCGATGGTGCGTGGTCTTGATGTTGGCCTCGCTCTGTGCGAGCGCCGAAGCGGTTTCGCGCACGGAGTAGCCGAGCACGTCGCGCAGGATGAGCACCGCGCGCTGCGTGGGGGTGAGCGCCTCGAGGGCGATCAAGACCGCGAACGACAGGCTCTCCGCTTGGCTGTAGCGCGCCTC
>CAZYWR010001193.1:0-4634 GCA_964651185.1 uncultured Polyangiales bacterium | reverse complement strand
CGCGCCGCGAGGTCGGGCCTCGCGGCGCGCAGCCGCTGGTAGAACTCCTGACCGCTCATGCCAGGCATCGTCAGGTCGCACAGGATGGCGTCGAAGGCATCGCCCGACGCGAGCAGGGCGAGCGCGCTCTCCGCCGATTGCAGCGCGGTCACGTCGTGCTCCGACTGCAGCGAGATCTCGAGCACCCTGCCGATCGCGGGCTGGTCGTCGATCACCAGCACGCTGCCGCGCTCCCTGCCCGCTTCCGCTTGCGGAGGGTTCGAAAGCCGCAGCGGCGGGACGCGCAACACGAGCTCGCGCCCGTCGGTGAGCTCACGCATGACGAGCTCGCCGCCGTGGCTCTCCATCACTTGCCGAGCGACCGTCATGCCGACCGTAGTCGGCGCCGGCGCTGCGTCGAGCGTGCGCGCCAGACGCTCGCTGCGCGCGGACGCGGCCGCCGCAAAGGATCCCTCGACCAGCACGCGGATCTCGAGCCAGCCCCGCGCGTCGGTCCCCGAACACAGCTCGATCACAGCCGGCGTGCCGTCGCGAGCGCGCGCTTCGCCGGCGCTCTCGAGCGCGTAGGCGAGCACACGTGCGAGCTGCCATTTGTTTCCCCGGATCACCGGCAGCGCCCCGAGCGGCGGCACGATGTGCAGGCGCTCCGCCAAGTCCGGGCCGCTCACGCCGATGGCCAATTTCACCAGCTCGGCCGCGTTCACGGGCGCGAGCTCCTGCTTCCAGAGCGGAAACGAGCCGAGCTCCCGCAGTACACCGGCGACCCGGGTCGCTCCCTGCTCGGCATGGCGCAGCAACACCTGAATACGCGAGAGCTGTCGCTCGCGAGCTTCGCGCTCGGTGCTCGCGCCTGCGGCGAGGGCGTACGTCGCGCGCAGCTTGTCGAGCTCGCCGAGCGCGAGCTGGAGCCCGCCGAGACTATAAGTGAGCGGGTTGTTGATCTCGTGGGACAGCTGCGACGAAAGCGCGCACACGGGATCGAGTCGCTCGAGCCGGGGCGTCGCCTCGTCCGCGACCGCTTCGCGCAACACCAGCACCGCGCCGGTCTTCGCGCCTCCTGCCGCAAACACCGGCGCCGCGCTGTAGGACACGGCGTGCGCTTCGCCATGAGCAGACAGCAGGACGCGCCGGGAGCTGCTCACCACGCGCGCGTCGCGCAACGCGACATCGAGCGGATGCGCACGGTCGAGCGACGCATCCTGTTCGAAGCGCACGAGCAGACGCGCGTCCTCACCCAGCACCTTCTTGAGCTGCACGCCGAGCAGCATCTCCGCGCGCTCGTTCAAGAAGCGGACGGCGCCGCCCGGATCCACCGCGACCAGGGCCTCGCCCCCGCAGCCGAGGGCGGCAGAGACCCAGCGCTCGCGCTCCTGCTGTGCGCGCTCGGCTCGCGCGCGCGTCAGCGCGACCTGCACCGCCGTGGCCACGGTCCGCTCGCTGAAGGGCTTCAGCAAGTAGCCGAAGGGCTCGGTCTCGCACGCGCGGTCGACCGTCGCTTGGTCGGCAAACGCCGTCAAGAACACGATCGGAACGTGGCTGCGGGCGCGCAGCTGCTCGGCCGCCTCGATGCCGCTCATGTCCCCGCGCAGCCGGATATCCATCAAGACCAGATCGGGCGCCAGCTGCGTGCCGCGCGCGACGGCCTCTTCGCCGTTGTCCACCCAGGCGCTCACCTCGTGCCCGAGTGCAGTGACCTGATGCTCGAGATCGGCAGCAGTGATGGGCTCATCCTCGACGATCATGATGCGAGCCATCGTTCCCCCTAGGGAGATCTCTAAGCACCGCCCTGCCCTTGTCCACCGCGCTGCAGGTCTCGTTGCATCGCGCGCAGTCCTGCGCTCATGCGCCTGCGCGGTTGCTCACAGGACGCTGCGCACGATCAGACCGGGAAAGTGCCTCGCGGAGGAGCAGGCCCTCGTTCCTGGAGGCGCCAGGAGCGCGCGCGCCCGGTCCTTCCGCCAGCACGCGAGACTATGCCGATTCTGCGCGGGGGTCTGCTGCCTGCGCGCCGCTGAGCGGCGGGGGCGGATAGAAGCCTTCGATCGTGTATTCGCCGTCTTCGTGCTTGATGAAAGTCGGATGAAAGGCCTCGTCCGGGGGGATCACGTCGACGATCAAATTGTAGTACTCGAAGAAGCTGGGCAGCCCTTCCTCGCTCTTGCGCAAGCCCATCTCCGAGGTGCGGAACGCGCGCACGTGCGCCATCAGCTGATCGTAGCGCAAAAGTCCGTAAGACCAGAGCTGCGTGGCGTGCGTGGAAGATGCGGTGCGCTCCACGATCTTCGCGGGCTCTGCGAGCATTTGCTCGTACGCTGCGCGGCCATCCACGATGACCTCGTGCAAGAGCATGTGGTAGTGAAAATTGCACATCGCCGGGAGCGCCGGCTCACGCTCCGCAAAACGGTGAGGTTTGGTCGCGTGCCGCAGCAGCCAGGCGTAGCGCTCGAGCACGCGCTCGAGCTGGTAGGCGCCCTCGACGCCGAGGCGAGCGCGCAAGAGCGCTGCGCGCTCGTGAACGCGCGCCCAATTGCCGCGATCTTCCGCCAGCAGCGGGACGAGCTCCGCCCAAAAGCGCTCGACGTCTTCGCTCGTCAGATCGCTCCCTTCGATGATCGCGTGGTGCGGGCTCACGCCGCGTTCGTAGGCAGCGACGATGGCGCGCAGCGGCGCGGCGTGCTCCTTCCACACGACCAGGTCTGGATGAAACACCTCCGGCTCGGGGATCACCAGGCGATCCGGCCAGCTCTCGAGTCCGCGCGCCGGGTACAGCGTCCCGACCCGGCGGATGTGCCACCAGTGACCGGTCGCGCGCAGCTCGCTCGGGAGGGTCGGCGTCATCGCCAGCATGCCGACCCGCATCCACTTCGGCGGAGCCTCCGGAAACGGGTTGTGGCCGAGGATGCGCGTCATCTTCTCGTCTCCCGCGAGCACCCGCTGCATCAGCAGGTCGAGGACGCTCGCGCGCGCGCTCACGTGGTACGGCAGCGACATCGGAAACAGCGCGCCGAACAGACTGCCCGCGTCGATGCCCATGGTGACGTAGTAAGTCCACTGATCGAAGCGCGGATGGTAAGGCGCGACGAAGGGCGGCCGTGACGTGGCAAAGCTCGGCATGTAACGGTAGCCGTACTGCTTCCAGTGGACGCCGTCGGCGCTGCCCTCGAGCACGGGCAAGAGGCGAATCGGCGGCGCGGAGTGCGGCGGGAACACGCCGTAGCCGTTGACGATGCGAAACGGCGCGAGCAGGCGCAGGGGTGTGAGCAGCCGGTGGATGCGCACGGCCTTGCGCCTGTCCTTCGCTTCGACCGGAAACATCTCCGGCGTCCAGTTCACCCACGAGCGCGTCAGGAACGAATTGTTCGGCAGGTAGAACAGGCTCACCAAGAACAAGAGCGCCATCAAGGTATGCACGACCACGTCTGGAAAGCTCGTCAGACTGCTGGCCCACGGCTCCTTGAACAGATCGAAGATCGAGGACTGCGTGTCGAGCAGACACACGCAGAACAGGGCATAGGCGACGTTGAAGAAGCCCCAGTTGCCGGTGGCGTGGATGCCGGCCATGAGCCCCACCAGCAACACGAAGGCGACCAGCCGCAGCGGCCCGGCGAACAGGCCGAGCACCGGCGCGACGATCTCGGCGAGAAACATGAACAGCAGCCCGAGCTTGAGGGCCCACGCCGGCGCGTGGTGGGCGTACCAGCCGAGCGGCGAAGGCAGCGGCATCCAGACAAAGAACCCGCGCAAGAACAAGAAGTCGCTCTTGGTCGTCTTGAGGAACTTGTCCTTGCCGAAGCCCAGCATCAACCGCAGCACGAGCCAGCGCACCATGAAGGCGACCGAGGGCAGCGGGAGCGCGCTCGCGTCGAGGCTCGGAAGCGCCCGCGGCGCGGGCAGAAACAGCACCAAGAAGCCGATCTCGAGCAACATCGTGTCCCAGGGGAACATCAGCCCCCGCGGCTCGAGCGACAGCCAGGCCAGCCAAGCGATGAACAGCGCGTAAGGAGTGAGCGGGCCGCCATACATGGCCACGCCGCCGCATAAGCAACCCGCGATCGCGAGTCCGCGCTGCATCGCGTCGCTGTCGTTGATCCAGAGCAGCGTCGGCTGGGCCAAAAAAGCCGTGGGCCCCGGGTAGTCGCGACGAATGCGCTCTCGCAGCACGCGGATGGGCGCCAGGCGGTGGCTGCCGGGAATGATCTCGTGCAACAAGATCAAGGGCGTGAACGCGAGAACGTAGACGACGCCGACGAATCGCGGAATCAGTCCCCACACGAGCTCTGGGGCCAAGGTGAACGACATCGCTTGCCTCGGATCAGCGCAAGGTATGCAGCCGCGCCCGAGCGGCGCGCGGCAAAGAAAGACGCAATGGCCGGGCGACCGTACACGCGTTTCGGAGCCGGCTCAACGCCGTTCCGCGCACCGCGTCGGCGAACCTGCTTCCCGAGCGGCGCGCGGCAAAAGAAGACGCAATGGCCGGGCGGCCGTACACGCGTTTCGGAGCCGGCTCAACGCCGTTCCGCGCACCGCGTCAGCGAACCTGCTTACGGCGCTTGGACCGGGAATGACGCCGTGCGGGCGGACGCGCGCGCGGCGCGCTCCCGGCGAGCCGCGCGCAGGCGGCCGAGCGCGAGCTC
>CAZYWR010001192.1:0-1758 GCA_964651185.1 uncultured Polyangiales bacterium | reverse complement strand
GCCGCAGGGAGACTTGCTCGAGCTCAAGGCGATTCGTCAGGTCTTCGGGGCGCACGTGGCGGATGGTCTGTGGGTCTCGAGCACGAAGTCGAGCACGGGCCACTTGCTGGGCGCGGCGGGCGGCCTGGAGGCGATGATCTCGGTGCTGGCTTTGCGCGACGGCGTGGTGCCGCCGACCTTGAACCTCGACAACCCCGATGAAGACGTCGGTGACTTCGACCTGGTCCCGCACGCGTCGCGCGACCGGCGGCTCGGGTACGTGCTGTCGAACTCGTTCGGCTTCGGCGGCACCAACGTGGCGCTGATCTTTAGGGAGGCAGAGGCATGACCAAGCCGTTTGGGGTAGCCAGCGATCACGCGGGGCTCGAGCTGAAGCAGGCGCTCGTGAAGGAGCTCGAGCGGCGCGGCCTGTCGGTGCGGGACTTCGGCACGCACAGCGCGGAGTCGTGCGACTATCCTGACTTTGCGCATGCGCTCGCGGGCGCGCTCGAGCGCGGTGAGATCGAGCGCGGCCTGCTCGTGTGCGGGACGGGGATCGGCATCTCGATGGCGGCCAATCGCCACCGCGCGGTACGCGCCGTGGCCTGCAGCGAGTCCTACAGCGCGCGCATGGCGCGCCGGCACAACGACGCCAACGTGCTCTGCCTCGGGGCGCGCGTGCTCGGCCTGGGCGCGGCCACCGAGGTGCTCGAGGCTTTTCTCAACGCCGAGTTCGAAGGCGGTCGGCACGCACAGCGCGTGGCCAAGATCGATCCCGCGTGAAACAGCGCGCGACGCCGCTCTTTCGCGCCGAGCAGGCGCGCTTCGTGCTGCGCTTCACCTGCGAGCACTGCACGTATTTCGACTTACCTCGCGAGCGCTGCAGCCACGGCTACCCGAACGCGGAGCACCGCGAGGCGCGGCATGGTGCGCGCGAAGACTCGCTCTCGTTCTGCAAGGACTTCGAGCTGATGTAGAGAACAGCCCCGGCGGCGCAGAGAAAGCACCGCGGCCGGCTCGGCTGTACTACGATTCGGCTCCATGCCCGAGTCGTTTGCCGAGGATTTGCTCGCTTATATCGACGCAAGCCCGTCGCCGTTTCACGCCGTGGAAGAGTCGGCGCGCCGGCTCGAGCTGGCGGGCTTCCGGCGTGTGACCGAGCGGGATGGCTGGGCGCTCTCGCCCGGAGATCGCGTGTACGTGGTGCGCGACGGCGGCTCGATCGCGGCCATCGAACTCGGCACGTCGCCGCCCGAAGAAGCGGGCGTCCGGCTGATCGGGGCGCACACGGACTCGCCTACCTTGCGCGTCAAGCCGCAGCCGGAGGTGGTGCGCGAAGGGTATCGCCAGCTCGCGGTCGAGGTGTACGGCGGTGCGCTCTACAGCACCTGGCTCGACCGCGATCTCTCCATCGCCGGCCGTTTGGCGCTCCGGGGCGAAGGCGCCGAGGTGCGCACGCGGCTGGTCCAGCTCGACGACCTGGTCGTGCGCATCCCGAACTTGGCCATCCACCTCAATCGCGGGGTCAACGACTCGCTCCAGCTCAACGCGCAACAGCACCTGGTCCCGGTGTGCGGGCTGGGGGAGCGCAGCGGCTATTCGCTGCGCGAACGGCTGGAGCAGAGTCTGCCTGAAGGCGAGCGCGTGCTCGGCTGGGATCTGCGCCTCTACACGCGCGAGCCGAGCCGGCTCGGGGGACTCGCGAACGAGCTCGTCTTTGCGCCCCGGCTCGACAATCTCGCCAGCTGCCATGCGGCGCTGCAGGCGCTCGTCGCGAGC
>CAZYWR010001191.1:0-3374 GCA_964651185.1 uncultured Polyangiales bacterium | reverse complement strand
GTTCGCGCGCATCATCTCGATCGCCGACACCTACGACGCCATGACCAGCGACCGCGCGTACCGCAAAGCGCTCCCTCATCAGGTCGCGGCGCGCGAGATCGACGAATGCTCCAGCTCGCAGTTCGATCCCGACGTCGCCGGCCAATTCCTCGAAGCCATCCAGCAAGACCGACGCGAGCGCAAAGACCGCGGCGACCCTGTCCCCGAGTAGGTCGGGGTCGCCTTCGGGCGGGTGCACCTTGCGCTCCGGTACGCCGTCGACATGCGCAGGAGCGCCGGCGGTGGGTGCGCTTTCGGGCGGGTGCACCTTGCGCTCCGGTGCGCCGTCGACATGAGCAGAAAGCTGGTCCGAGCCCGTCATCCGGTCCGAGAACTTGGCGAGCACCTTACCTTTCGAACTTGTCCCTGAGTGCGTTGCGCCGATCTTGCGTACGACTTCGACGCCCAGCCGCTCGACTCTCGATCTTTCAAAGCGAGCAGATATCGAGACCGCTTTGGAGCGCAGGGGGTGCCTTGCGCGGAGGAGCACGGCTGATGCTATCGGCGATCGATCGCGCGAGGCGCTCACGAAGTTAAGCTCGAGTGCCCCGCCAGTTCGACAGGTCAGCGTGCTCGCGAAGTTCTAGGCTCGCGCGTCAGGCTCGGACCAGCGCTCCACTCATGTAGCCGGCGGACGTAGCGCAAGGCACCCTCTGCGCTCCAAAGCGAGCCGCGAGCTTACGAGCGCGCCAAAGCGAGCGTCGACGTCGGCGAGCGAAGATTAGAGGCGTTCGGAGTGGGCAGAGGTCGACGACTGCTCTTGGCGCTGCTCGAGCGCGTCTTCGACCGCGCGCTTGACCTCTTCGTCGCTCGCGTCGCCCTCGGGCACGGGCAAGGGCGCCTCGCCGCGCTCGCGCGCGTCCTGCCACGGATAGCGGATGCGGTGGTGGTTCATCTTCACGAGTGTGTCCACCAGGCGCCGCGAGATCACGCGTAGGTCCTCGACGGT
This sequence comes from uncultured Polyangiales bacterium, assembly GCA_964651185.1. Lineage (GTDB taxonomy): Bacteria > Myxococcota_A > Polyangia > Polyangiales > DASUME01 > DASUME01. The sequence continues at coordinate 2,386 of CAZYWR010001191.1, read as the reverse complement.
GAGCCCGGACTCGTCGAGCTGTCCCTGGCGCAGCTTGACGAACAGGATGCGGTTCACCATCTCCTCGAACTTCTCGCGTTCGGGCGGGTCGATCGTGCGCGAGGCCGCTTCGATCGCGTCGATCAGCATCAAAATCGCGGTCTCTTTCGTGCGCGGCCGCATGCCCGGGTAGCGGAAGAAGCTTTCGCCGAGGCCCTTCGGGTTCCCTTGCGCCAAGCACTTGTGCCAGAAGTACTCGATCACGCTCGTGCCGTGGTGCGTGTACGAGAACTCCACCACGGGCTCGGGCACGCGGCCTTCGCGCAGGATGCGCACGCCTTCGACGACGTGCGCCATGATCGCGTCGGCGCTCACGTCGGGATCGAGCCCTTCGTGCGGCGAGACCTCGCCGGGGTCGAGGTTCTCGATGAAATACTTGGCCTGACAGGTCTTGCCGAGATCGTGGTAGTAGGCGCCCACGCGCGTGAGCAGCGCGTCGGCGCCGATCGACGAAGCGGCGGCCTCCGCCAAGTTGGCCATGGCGCGCGCGTGCTCCCAGGACCCAGGCGCCTCGCGCGCCATCTTCTGCAAGAGCGGCTGCGTGAGATCGGCGAGATCGAGCAAGCGCGCGCGCGACACCGTGCCCAGCAGCCGGCCGATCGGCCCCTGCAGGAATACCCCAAATAGCGCGGAGATCAGGCCGCCGAGCGCGCCGCCGATGATGTCCGAGTGGAACACCGTATGAAGATCGCTGCGTAGCCACGGACCACCGCGCACCAGCATATTGCTGGCGATCACCAGCGTTGCGCTGGCGAGCGAGGCGGCCGCGCCGGCGGTCACGAGGTCGATGGCGCGCCGCCGCGCTCGCAACGCCAAGTTGATCGTGAAGCTGCCTGCCAAGAACGTGAGCAGGTATTCCAGCCGGAACTCGAGCAGCGAGGCACACAAGAAGCTCGCGGCGACCCCCATCATGAACGCCGTGCGCCGATCGAGGTAGAACGCGACCCAGAGCGAGAGCGCGGCCACGGGCAACGCGAAGGCACTCATGTTGGTCAGGAGCAGCACGACCTTCGCCAGGCCCATGAACAGGACCGTGAGCGAGAGCAGCCCCACCTGGGTACGCAACAAAGTGCCGTAGCTCGGCGCGAAGCGCCGGCAGTAGGTCACCATCATGATCGAGATGAGGACGTAGATAAACCAAGCCCCGAGCAACGTCGTGAGGCGCACTGGACGCCGGGCGCTCTCGTAGAGCTCGACGTACTCGGCCAAGGTGGGGTCCCTGACGACGGAGCCGCGCGGGATGACGGGCGCCACCCGCACCAGGTGATGCTGATGCTCGACGTCGGTGGTGCGCATCGCCACAGGCGGAAGCCGTAAGGTGACCGGCGCCGGCCCGTTCGGACGCACTCGCAAAGGCGCAAAGAAGGTCTCCGCCACGCTCACGATGGTGAGCAGCGTGGCCACCACCGCGCTCAACACAAAGCCCGCTCGCGGGCCGGCGATCAGTCGCGTACGCAACATTGGCTCGGTGGGCGCGGAAGCCCGAGCGGCGCTTCCATCACCATGGCGAGGAGGCTAGTGCTGTCTCTGCTCGCTTTCAAGAAGGGCACGCTCCCGGCGTGGTTCGTTGGCGCTCGCGACAGTTCCGACGCGGACACGCCCGCGACGGTACTAGGATGGCGCGCGATGTCGGTGTCGCGCCACGCGCCTGCGATCTTCGCTGTGTTTGCGCTGGCGAGTCTGATGGCCGCTGCATGGCCGTTCACGATCGACGACGCCTTCATCGTGGGTCGTTACGCCGATCGCCTGGCCCGGGGGCGCGGCTATACCTACGAGGATGGCATCGTGAGCGACGGCGTGAGCGGGCCGTTGTGGCTCCTGCCGCTTACGCTCGCCGCGCGCAGCGGGCTCGACCCCGTGCGCTCCGCGAAATGGCTCGGCGCGGGCGCCGCGATGCTCGCGCTGTGGGCGGTCATTGCGCCCCTGCAGCGGCGCGCGCTCGGACGGCGGAGTGCCTGGATCGCCGCCCTCACCGGTGCGAGCTCGTGGCCGCTCGCGATCTGGTCGGCCGCGGGCCTCGAGACGGGGCTGGCCGCGCTTTGCGCCAGCGCGCTCTCCCTCGCTGTCGTGCGCCGCCCGCGCGTGAGCGCGGCGCAGGCGGGCTTCGCGAGCGCGGCGCTCCTCTGGCTGCGCCCCGAACTGCTTCTATTCGCGTTGAGCTGGCTCGCCGCGCTCGCGTGGCGCAGCCGTCGCGCGGCCAAGCTCGCGTCCGCCATCGCGCTGCTCGGGGCCATCACGGTCGTCGCGTTTCGCCTCGCGCTGTTCGATCACGTGCTTCCGATGAGCGCGCGCGCCAAACCGCCGTTGCTCGCGAATGGCATGCATTACGTCGGCGCAGCGCTGCTAC
>CAZYWR010001190.1:0-1637 GCA_964651185.1 uncultured Polyangiales bacterium | reverse complement strand
CGGCGACGCATCTTCGATCGCCGCATGGAGCGCGAACGCCGGCTCGCGCCGGCTCAGGAGATCGAGCGCGTCCGCGCGCACGTCGGGATCGGCGTCGTGCAGCGCGCGCTCGACCACTGCACGGTGGTCCAAGGAGCTGTCGAGTTCGCCCAGCAGCCTCAGCGCCTCGCGCTTCTCGCGCACGTTCTTGGCCTCGGCCAGCGCGCGCGCGAGCCGCTCGCTGCGCCCTGGCCAATCGAAGCCCGTCGCGCACCACACGCAGAGCGCTCCGCTCGCGATCGCCGCCACGTGCCACTTGCCTTGCCTCGTGCGCAAGCGCGAACGATAACTCAAAGGCCAGGCCATGCGCGGAAGCATCGCGGCGTCGCAGCGGGTGGCGCCGCGGCAACACGCGACGCAAGCATCCTCGGGAGGCAGGCGCTGCAGGAGAGGGGCGGCCCTGCTACGTTCGGGCCGGTCATGAAGCGGTACCTCGTCCAGACCTTCGGCTGCCAGATGAACGTCCACGACTCGCAGCGCATCGAGGAGGTGCTGAGTGAGCACGGCTACGCCGCCGCCGACGAGCCCGCCCACGCCGACCTGATCGTGCTCAACACCTGCAGTGTGCGCGAGAAGGCCGAGCAGAAGCTGCGCAGCATGGTGGGCACCTACAAGGGCCTCAAAGCGCTGCGACCCGATCTGGTGATCGCGGTCGCCGGCTGCGTCGCGCAGCAGGAGGGCGAGCAACTCTTGCGGCGCATGCCGCACCTCGACGTCGTGATCGGCCCCGACAACATCGTGGAGCTGCCGGCCCTCGTCGAACACGTACGCGCGGGCGCGCCGCCCATCGCGCGCACGGTCTTCGACATCGACGAGCCGCTCTTTCTGCTCGCGCGGCCGCGTCCAGAACGACGCCAGGTCACCGCGTACGTGACGGTCATGAAGGGCTGCGACGAGCGCTGCACATATTGCATCGTCCCCCACACGCGCGGGCCCGAGCGCTATCGACCAGCGGATGAGATCGTGCGCGAAATAGCGCTCTTGGTCGCCGGCGGCGCGCGCGAGGTCACGCTGCTCGGCCAAACCGTCAACTCGTGGCATGCGAGCGGCGCATGCGCGGGCGAGAGCGAGTTCCCGGAGCTTTTGCGCCGCATCGCGCGCGAGGTGCCCGAGCTCGCGCGCCTGCGCTACACGTCGCCCCACCCGCGTCACCTCACGGACGAGCTGATCGCCGCGCACGCCGAGCTCCCGCTCTTGCCGCGCCACGTGCACTTGCCCGTCCAGTCTGGCTCGGATCGCGTGCTCCGGCGCATGCTACGCCGCTACAGCGCCGCCGATTACATCCGGCGCGTGCAGGCGCTGCGCGCGCGCGTGCCGGGACTCACGCTCTCGACCGACGTGATCGTCGGCTTTCCGGGCGAGAGCGAAGAGGACTTCGCCGCCACGCTCTCGCTCGTGCGCGAGGTGGGCTTCGTGTCGCTGTTCGGCTTCAAATACAGCCCGCGCCCGTACACCCCGGCGCTCAAGCTGGCCGACGACGTCCCCGAAGCGACCAAGGACGAGCGCCTGCAGCGCCTGTTCGCGTTGAGCGAGCGCCTGCAGCGCGCGCACCTCGAGACCTGCGTGGGCGAGCGCGCCTCGGTGCTGGTCGAGACGCG
>CAZYWR010001189.1:0-4685 GCA_964651185.1 uncultured Polyangiales bacterium | reverse complement strand
CGTTCATCGCGTGCGGACGCCCTACGCCCGGCACGTAGTCGAGATCGAACTCGGGATCGGGCTCGCCCAGGTTGGCCGTGGGCGGCACCGCTTGCCGCTCGAGCGCCAGCGTGCAGGCCACGGCCTCGATCGCGCTCGCCGCGCCGTTGGTGTGGCCGATCATCGACTTGATCGAGCTGATCGGGACCTGCTTGGCGCGCGCGCCGAACGCTTTCACCATCATCTCGCTCTCGCCGGCGTCGTTGTACGGCGTGCCCGTGCCGTGCGCGCTGACGTAGCCGACCTGTTCGCGCGCGATCCCGGTCGCGAGCAGGACCTGATCGATCGCGCGCACGAAGCCTTCGCCGTGCGGTCCCGGCGCGGTGACGTGGTGCGCGTCGTTGCTGATGCCGTAACCGGCGACCTCGGCTCGGATGCGCGCGCCGCGGCGCGCCGCGCCCTCGAGCGACTCGAGCACCAGCGCGCCCGCGCCTTCTCCGAAAGAGACGCCGTCGCGGCGCCGATCGAAGGGCCGACAGATGCCCGAGGACAACGCGCCCATGCGCTGAAATCCGCAGTAGATGAGCCGCGTAAACGTGTCCGCCCCGCCGACTACCATGCGCTCCGCCGCGCCCTCGGCGATCAGGTCGTAGGCGAGCGCGATCGCCGCGTTGCCGGAGCTGCAGGCGGTGGCGCCGAGCAGCGCGGGTCCGCCGAGGCCGTAGCGGCGCGCGATCAGGGACGCGAGCCGGTGGTTGTCGCTGCGCGCGAAGAACCCCGCGTCGACGCCCTCGTCGCTAGCGCCCATGCGCCGCTCACTCAGATCACTGACCTGACGCTCTTCGCCCATCGTCGTCGCAAACGCGACGCCGGTCTGCTCGCGATCGTCCGCAGCGAGCGGAAGCGCGGCGTCCTCGATCGCACGGCGTGCCGCCGCGAGCGCCAGCTCGAGACAGCGCGCTCGCCGCGGATCCGAGTCGACCTCCTCGGGCAGACGATCCTGCGCGGGTAGCGTGACCTCGGCGCCGAACAACGGCCCCATGTCCAAGCACGAGAAGCTCGAGAGCGGCGCGATGAAGCACTCGCCCGCCATCAGGTTGCGCCAGAACAGATCGAGCTCGCTCCCGGCCGCCGTGACCACGCCGCTGCCGGTTATCACCACGCGCCGGTGCACGAGCGTCCCCTAGGCCGCGAGCGACGAGAGCAGGCTCAAGATCTCGTTCAGGGTCTGCGCCGCGGCGTAGCGCTCGTCGGGCAGCTTGATCTTGAGCACGCGCTCGATCTCGAAGGCGATCTCCGCGGCGCGGAACGAATCGACGTCCAGGTCGTTACGCAGATGGGCATCGGCCGAAAAATCCGCGGGAATTTCGGCGATTCGAGCGATGATCTCCCTGACTTTCTCTTCCATGTTGACCGCCTCAAGGTTGCTGCACATCAGACTGCACCGGCCGCGGACCGCTGCGCCGCGAGCTTGGCCATCACCAGTTCCGACACCGTGTTGACGGTGCGAAAGGTCTCGGAGTTGATGTCGATCGGATCGACCTGCACGTGGAAGGTCTCGTCGAGGAACGAGGCCAGCGCGAGCGTCGAGAATGAATCGAGCACGCCGTTTTTCTGCAGGTCGGCGTCGTCGTCGAAGCCCCGGGCATCACCGTTGAGCCAGGTCTCGATGATATGCGCGCGGATCTGGCTGCGAATTGCGTCTGTCATGGAGTCCTCGTGGCGTTGTGGTCGGCGCTCCATGGCGGCAGCACCGAGCTGTCATGGTCGAGGGCGGCCTGTTTGGTGCGCACGCGGTCGGTCTTACCGCTCGACGTGCGCGGGAGGCTCGCCACGATCCTGACGTCAGACGGGATCATGTAGCGCGGCAACTTCGCCGCGCAGTGATTCTTGATATCCAGCACGGAGAGTGTCCCGTCGCTCGGCACGACCACGGCCACGAGCCGCTGCTCGTGTGCGAACGCGATCGCCTCTTTCACCGCCGCATGCGCGTTCAACGCGGCCTCCACCTCGCCGAGCTCCACGCGGTAACCGTGCACCTTGACCATGTGATCGCGGCGCCCGTGGTACATGACGTCGCCGTTCGGCCGACGCGAGACCAAGTCGCCCGTCGGGTAAGGGTGCTTGGCCGGTGTCCGCCGGCCGCTGTCCCAGTAGCCGAGCATGACCGTCGGCCCTTCGACCAGGAGCTCTCCAACCTCGCCGTCTGCGACCTCGCGCCCGTGCTCGTCGACGATGGCGATCGTGTCGCCGCAGCTCGGCTTTCCGATGGGGATCGCCGTCGCGTCCTCGGCCGGAATGCCAGAGAGCTCGTGCGCCAGGCAGACGTTGGTCTCGGTCGGACCGAACAAGTTGAGAAAGCGGGCCTGCGGCACCGCTTGCATGGTGCGGCGCAGCTGCTTCATCGGAAACACTTCGCCCGCGAAGTAGACGACGCGCAAGGACGGCGCCCCGCGCTCGCTGAGTCCGCCCGTCTCCAGCATCAAGGTCCAGGCCGAGGGCACCGAGTACCAGACGTGGATGGAGCGCTCGTGGATCACATCCAGCATACGCCGGCCGTGTACGACCGTCGCCTCGTCGACGATCACGACGGTCGCGCCCCGCGATAGGGACGACCAGATATCGAATACGGAGAGATCGAAGTGAAAGGGTGCGACGCTCGCCACGCGATCGCGATCGCTCAGCTCGATGATGTCGGCCGCCCAGTCGACGAACGCGAGCGCATTGCGATGGGAGAGCATCACGCCCTTGGGCACGCCGGTGGAGCCCGAGGTGTAGAGCATGTAAGCGAGCTCATCGAGCGAGCCGCCGCGCACCGCGCACGCGCTCGCGTCGCCCGCCTGAAGCTCGGCCCAGGTATGTACCCGCACGTTTCGCGGCGGTTCTGCAACGGCGCCGTCTGCGGAGAGAAAGAAGTCGCCGACGGGCTCGTGCACGCCCGCGGCAAACCAGTTTTTGAGCAGCTGCGGCGCGATCATCACCTGCTTGAGCCCGCAGTCCTTGGCGATCAGCTGCATGCGCGAAGGCGGCGAAGCGGGATCGAGCGGCACGTACACCGCCCCGGCGCGCAGCGCGCCGAGCATGGCCGCGATGCCGCGCCCGGAGCGCGGGAGGTGAATACCGATGCGGTCGCCGGGAGCGATGCCGGCTGCCTCGAATGCGTGCGCGAAGCGGTTGGCCAAGGCGTCGAGCTCACCGTAGGTGAACTGACCATCAGGCCCTTCGACCGCCACCTTGTCGGGTGCGCGCTGTACCCAACCTACGAATGCGTGCTCGAGTCTTCTCGTCATGGTAGTCCCAACGTTCGCGCTACGATCGTACGCTGCAGCTCCGAGCTGCCTGAGAAGATCCTGGAGGGGATCGCGTCGCGCAGCAGCGCGTCGACGCCGCTATCCGGCGTGATGCCTAAGCCGCCAAAGATCTGAATGGCATCGAGGCCCGTCTGTACGGCGGCCTCCGAGATGTAGAGCTTACTAAGCGCGACCGCCTCATCGCAGCGCTTGCCGGTGCGATGCAGCTCCCCAGCATGATACAGAAGATGGCGGCTCGCCTCGAGACGTAACTTCATGTCGACGATACGGTTGGAGATCGACTGAAAGGCTCCGATCGGACGCTTGAACTGGACGCGCGCGCGCGCGTGCTCGATACACCGACTCAGCACGCGATCCATGGCGCCGACGTAGTACGCGAACAGGCAGGCGCGCTCCCAGATCATCGAGTCGCTGAACAGCATCGCGCCCGCGCCCTCGGCGCCGAGGCGCGCGCTCTCAGGTACGCGCACGCCGTCGAGCGTGATCGTGCCCCACGGCGACGTCCTCAAACCCGTCTTGGCGTGCTCGGGCGCGACGTGCAGTCCGGGCGTCTCCTTCGGCACGATGAACGCCGACACGCCGAGGAAACCGCGGCTCGCGTTGGTCGTGGCGTAGATCAGAAACAAGTCGGCGATCGGCGCGTTCGTGATGAAGCACTTGGTGCCGTCGATGACGTAGTCCTTGCCGTCGCGGCGCGCGCTGGTCTTCATCGCGTACACGTCGGAGCCGGCGTCGGGCTCGGACGTGCCGTTCGCGCAGATCAACTTGCCTGCAGCGATGTCGCGCAAGTAGCGCTCGTGGTGTTCGGGCGAGCCCGAGCGCCAGATCGGGACTGCCGACGCGAACATGTGCGCGCACAGCGAGAACACCAGGCCGCCGTCCTCGCAGCCTTTGCCGAGCGCTTCGACCACGAGCATCGTGTCGACGGCATCCAGGCCGCTGCCGCCCCACTTCTCCGGAATCGGCAGGCCGGTCAGACCGAACGCCGCCGCTTCGTCCCACAGCGCGCGATCGAAGCGCGATTCGGCTTCGCGCTTCCGGGCGTCCACGGACAGACGCGTGCGAGCAAAGTGCAAGACCGCATTGACGCGCTCAGACTGAGCTGCGGTAAGATCCATGGGCGATCCATAGTGCAAGTCCAGGTATCCACTGTCAATCTACGCCTGCACGTCGCTTCCGCGTGCGCGCGCGGCGCCGCGGCGCGTCGCTTCGCAACACGCGCGTCGGCCGAATCGGAAAGTTCCGCGGCTGTCGTGTGATCGGGATCGCACCCGATCGACGATGCGCGCTGGTTAGGCGTGCTTGTGCGCGGCGCTGTCCAAGACCTGCAAGCACTCGCGCGGCGTCAGCTCGAGATGCCATGGGCCGCGCCGCGTCGGTTCGGCGACGGCGCGG
>CAZYWR010001188.1:0-1975 GCA_964651185.1 uncultured Polyangiales bacterium | reverse complement strand
CCTCGAACAGCTACTTCGCCGACGACGCCTGGCGCACGGAGCTCGACGCGATCGGCGACATCGAGATGTTCGGCATCGGCGCGGGCGTCTCGCTCGGCTATCGGCACCGCTACAGCGATGACCTACCGCGCGGCGCCGCGCAGCAAGACGTGCTCCGGCTCTCGGCCGGGCTGCGCTTGCCGCTGCCGTTGATCGCGCGCGCGCTGCCCGGGCGCGTGCAGGAGGCCGGGCTGCTCGAGCTCGACGTGGGCACGCCGGCGCGCGACTTCTTCGACAAGAGCAAGACGCCCGTGGAGGGCCGGCTCGGTTACCGCATCGTCGTCGGCGATCTGACCACGAGCTTGCTGTTCGGTGCCGGCCTGACCGACGCCGTCGGGCGCGCGGACTTCCGCATGCTCCTCGGGTTCGGCTGGTCGCCGCGCCAGCACGACCAGGACGCGGACGGCGTGGCCGACAGCGCCGACCAATGCGTGCACCTGCCCGAGGACCGCGACGGCTACCAAGACGAAGACGGCTGTCCGGACGACGACAACGACGGCGACCTGATCGTGGACGAAGACGATCGCTGCCCGCTGCAACCCGCCGAGGTCGGGCGCGACGAAGACGAAGACGGATGTACCGATCCCTGACCGCAAAAGGACCGCGAGAGGAACCAGGCATGGCTTCGATCCCGCCGCTGCGCGCGCGCTTTGCTCCGCTTTTGCTCTTGGCCGTGCTCGGCTGCGTGCCGCGCGGCGATCCCGCGCTGGAAGGTCCGTTCGAAGACGACTTCAACCGCACCGAGCTCGGCCCGCTGTGGCGCAACACGGGCGGGCCCTACCAGCTCATCAACGGCCAGCTCAAGGTGCGCGGGGCGCGCAACAAGCCGCTCTGGCTGCGTCGGACGCTGCCGCGCAACGCGCTGGTCGAGTTCGACGTGCGCAGCGAGAGCCCCGAGGGCGACATCAAGGTCGAGCTCTACGGCGACGGCGTCTCGAAGGCGACCGAGGACAGCTATCACGCCACGAGCTACGTCGTGATCTTCGGCGGCTGGAGGAACTCCCTCAACGTGCTCGCGCGCATGGACGAGCACGCCGACGATCGCGTCGTGGGCGCCGCCCGCAAGGTGGAACCTGGTCACACCTACCACATGAAGATCGAACGTAAGGGCGACACCATCAGCGCCTGGGTCGACGGCCAGCTACTCGCCAAAATGAAGGATCCGCACCCGCTTTGGGGCGCCGGACATGACCACTTCGCGGTGAACAACTGGCAGAGCGAGCTGTGGTTCGACAACCTGAAGATCACGCCGCTCTGAGCGTGTAGGGTTCTTCCAGGCTGCAACCACGCTAGCGTAGGAAGCCGCGGCCAGGCGCGATAGGATCGTCCAGGCAGGGCGATGGCCGCGCCGAACATGAGCGTGCAGGAGTTCGACGACGCGCTGGGCGACCTCGAGACGCGTCTGGACCGGTTGCGCGCGCTCTACGAGAACTGGTTTCGGGGTTACGAAAAGGCCGAGCCCGCGGTGGCGCGCAAGGACGTGGAGCGGCGGGTCTACGGCCTGCGCAAGGAGCTGCCGCGCAACACGGCGCTGCGCTTCCGCTATCACCAGCTCTATCAGCGCTACACCACGCTCGCGACCTACTGGCAGCGCACGGCGCGCCAGATCGAGGAGGGCACTTACCGGCTGCAGCTGCAGCGTATGCGGCGTCGCGTCGACACGCGCGGCGGCCCGCGCGATCAGGAGCTCGAATCGCGCGCGACGCTGCGCCCGGAGGATCGCGACGGCGGGCGCAGCGGCAGCGAGCCGCCCACGAGCGTCGAGCTCGAGCGGGTGAGCCCGCTGAGCTCCGAGTACGATCTCGACGAGACGCTCGACGTGCACAAGCTGCTCGACGAGCTCGATCTCGAGCAGGTGGCGCGCGCCATCGATCTGCGCGCGCCCGACGCCACGCCAGCGAACCGCGCTTCCACCGGCGCGAGCCGCCCAGCACCC
>CAZYWR010001187.1:0-2251 GCA_964651185.1 uncultured Polyangiales bacterium | reverse complement strand
CGAACAGGCGCTCCCACTGCGTGATCGCCGCGGAGTTGCCGGTCGCGCGGAAGCGGCGCTCGAGCAACGTCAGGTGCAGCTCGGCGTTCTTGGCGTCGCCGCGCAGAAAGGCGACCTCGGCGCGCGCCTTGTGTAAGAGGCCGAGCAACAGGTTGTTGTCTTGTGCTTCGTAGCGCGCGAGCGCTTGCTCCAAGAGCTCGATGGCGCGCGCGTGGTTGCCGAGCTTGGCCTCCGCGAGCGCAAGCTGCCGGAGCGGCTCCAGGAAGCGCACGGCGATCGCGTCCTCGCCCGCGATGGCGTGGTTCAACGCGTCCTCGGCGACCTGCTTCGCGCGCGCGTGATCGCCGCCGCGATTGAGCGCGTCCGCGCAGGCCGCGCGCGCGCTGTGCCAGCCGACGCGCTTGCGCGCGGGGAGCCGCGGCAGGACGCGGTCGAACTCGACGATCGCCTCCGTCACGTTGCCGCGCAGGTACAGGTACGTCGCTTGCGCCAGCTCGGCGTAGTCTTGCAGACCGGGCAGGTCTTGGGCGCGGCGCGCGAGCTGCTCCGCCTCGCGGCGGACGCGGATGGTGTCGCCCGCGAGCGCATCGCTCGTGAGCAGCAAGACGGGCCAGAACACCTCTGCTTGCCAGGTGGTACCGCCCTGCACGGCGTAGAGCTCGACGCGCTCGCGGTAGTGCTCGACCTTTTCGCTCTCGCCGCGGAAGGCGTGATAGAGCAGCCGGATCTGATCCGCGGCCGTCGCCCAGACGCGCACGCCGAGCGCCTCCATGCGCGTCGCGATCGTGAGCGCCTTGTCGCCGAACTCGTAAGGATAGAGCGTGCCGAGGCAGAACAGGAGGCCGCCGTAGATCGACTTGAAGTGGCCTTCCCCGAGCGTCTGTACGACCGCGGGCGCCTCGAACTTCACGAGCAGCGCCTCGAGCATGTCGCGCGCTTCGAGCTCGCGGCCCTCGTTCATCGCCAGCTGCACCCGGCCGAAGTCGTGCATGAGCGTCGCGATGTGGCCGTCGCCGAACAGGCGTAGCGGCTCGAGCTTGGTGACGAGCCGGCTCAGGGTCTCGGTGTTGTAGCAAGCGGAGTGCGTACCGAGCGAGGCCGGCAAGATCCCGCACAGTCCGCCGATCGCCTGCTTCAGGTCCCACTTGAGGCCGCGCTTCTTCTGCTTCGCGAAGCCGACGCCCGCGATGACGAGCGACACGATCAAGCCGAGCTTGCGACCGAGCCAGCGGCTGAGCCTGCCGGCGCGCGCGAGGCCCGTGATGCGCAGACCCATGTCGATCGAGCGCTCGGCGTATTTGACCGTCACGTTCCAATCGATGTGAAAGCCGAGCGCGCACAGGGGAAAGAACAGCGTGGCCAGCTCGTACTCGGAGCGCTGCTGCTTCTCGTACACCTCGGCCGCTGCCTGCAGCGCCTCGACGACCTGCCGCGGGCTGTCGGTCATGCTCTGGTTGCGCAGGAACTCGCGGCCTGCGTTCGCCATCAGCTCCGCGCCGCGACCCTCCTCACCGGCGCGCATCAAGTGCCAAGCCGCCTCGATGCGGAGTCCGATGCTGAGCGTCGGGCTCGAGAGGAGCGCCTCGGCGGCGCGCCCGTGCAGCGCGCGCCGCTCGGCGTCCGGGAGCTGCTGCAGCAGCGCCTCACGCAGCGTCTGTTGCGGAAAGCGGTAATGTGCGTTGTCGACCGCGAGGATCTGTTCGGCGACCAGCTCGTCGAGCGCGGCGAACGCTCGCTGTTCGTCCACGCCGTCCACGAGTGTCCGGCACTTCTCGAGCGGCAGCGGCTTGGTGTGCACGCTGAGCGCCGCCGCGAAGCGCTTGGCGAGCGGACTGAGCGCGGCACAGCGTAGCGCCGCGACCTCTTCTGCGCGGCTCGGCAGCTCCTCCGCCGAGACGCTGAACGGCAGCACCCAGGTGCCGCCCGTGTACTTGGCGATCTGCTTCTTCACCAAGAGCTGCGCGAGATCCATGCACTGCTGCGGATTGCCGGCGCTGCGTTCGAACAAGAGCCGCGCCAGACGTCCAGCGTGCTCGACGCCGCCGAACAGCGAGCCCACCAGCTCCTCGACCGCAGGCAGCGCGAGCGGCCCGAGCTTCATCGCGTTGCAGCGCTGGCGCAGCGCCCGGACCGCCTGCGGGGCCGCGGGCTCCTCGCCGCTGCGCTGGGTCGCCATGATCAGGAGCCGCTGGCGCTTCGCCTTGCGGCCCAGTGCAGCCAAAAAAGCTGCCGAGTTGTCGTCGGCGGCCTG
>CAZYWR010001186.1:0-6393 GCA_964651185.1 uncultured Polyangiales bacterium | reverse complement strand
CCGCACGAGGTCGAGGTGCGAGCGGAAAGCCACGCGCCCGAGCTTGGTGTAGGCCACGCGCACCCAGCGCGCGGCGCCCTGGTCGAAGCTCGCGGTGGGCTGGCGCTTGCGCCGGGCGGGCGCGTGCGACCCGCCGGGCTCGGCGCGCTCGCCACCGCCGATCGCGCCACTCGCCGGAGGCGCGCCTAGGACCTCCTCTTCCGGTGTCGGCGCGACATGCGCTGGGCGTGCTGCCTTTCTCGTGAGGGCGCCGAGCTCGATCAAGAAGTCGCGCCGCTCGGCGCGCATCTGCGTCAGATCGCAGGCGACGCCGCAGTTGTAGCAAACGAGCTTCTTGGGGTCCGCATCGTGCTCTTCGACGTTCGTATGGTGTACGAAGCGGCCGACCGCCTTGCCGCAGGGCGGGCTCAAGCGGTTCTTGAGCGCCTTGCGATATTCCTTGGCGAGGAAGCCGGGCTCGAGCCCGACCGACATGTGGTCCCAAGGCAGCTTCGCCGTTAGCGGCAGCGTGCCGAGATAGCGGCCCGTCTCGATCGCGAAGTGCTCGAAAGCTTCGACCCAAACCGCAAGCTTGAGCTGCTCCTCCCAGCAATCGAAGCGCGCGCCGTTCCGGTACGCGCGCTCGATGGCATCACAGAGCGCGCGGTCGCCGCGCGCGAGCACGCCCTCGAGCCAAGAGCCCTCGGAGTCGTGCATGCGCAGCTTCACGCGCCGCTCCTTGGCGGCCGCGCGCAAGAGCGCCTGCTTCTCCAGCACCGTCTCGCGCGTGTCCATGGCGCACCACTGGAACGGCGTGTGCGGCTTGGGCACGAACGTACTGACGCTGACCGTGACCTCGGGGCTCCTGCCGCGCTGCGCGCGCTTGCCCACGTCGCGTGCGCGCGCGCCGGTATCGACGATGCCGAGCACGTCTTCGCTCTCCTCGGTAGGCAGGCCGATCATGAAGTAGAGCTTCATCTTCGACCAACCGCGCGAGAACACGCGCTCCGCCGTCTCCATCAGCTGCGCGTCGGTGACGTTCTTGTTCACCACGTCGCGCATGCGCTGGCTGCCGGCCTCGGGCGCGAACGTCAAGCCGGTCGCGCGTACCTTCTGGATTTCGTCGAGCAGCTCTTCGCTCAATCCGTACGCGCGCAGCGACGACACCGAAAGCGACACGCGCTCGCGTTCGAGCTCTTTCATCACCTCGCGGACGAGCGGCGAAATGGCGCTGTAGTCGGCGGTCGAGAGGCTCGTAAGCGAGGCCTCGTCGTAGCCGCCTTCGCGCACGGCGGTCAGGATGGTGTCGACGATTTCACGCGGCTGGCGCTCGCGCACGGGACGATAGATCATGCCGGCTTGGCAAAAGCGGCAGCCCTCGGTGCAGCCGCGCGCGATCTCCACCGAGACGCGATCGAACACGGTCTCGGTGTTGGCGACCGGACCATCGGCCGGGAAGGGATATTGGCTGATGTCGGCGAGAAACGCGCGCTCCACCGGGAAGGGCGCGCCGTCATCGAGGCTGCGCGCGACGTACAGAAGGCCGGTCTCGGGGTCGGGCTCGACCTCGTAGAGCGAAGGCACGTAGATGCCGCCGAGCCGAGCGAGCTGGCGCAGCCGCTCCTGGCGCGGCACGCCCGCGCGCTTGAGAGCGGCCCACGTGAGCAAGAGCTCGGGCGTCTTTTCTTCGCCGTCGCCGATCACGAAAGCATCGATGAACGCAGCCAAGGGCTCCGGGTGCGTGGCGTTCGGACCCCCCGCGATCACGAGCGGGTCGTGCTCGCCGCGCGCGTCCGAGCGCAGCGGGATGCCGCCCGTGTCCAGCATCAAGAGCACGTTCGAAAACGCCAGCTCGAACTGCAGCGAGAAGCCCACCACGTCGAACTCCGACAGGGCCCGCCAACTCTCGAGCGAACGCAAGGGTTCGCCATGTGCGCGCAGCTCCGTCTCGAGGTCGAGCCAAGGCGCATAGCAGCGCTCGGCCGCGAGCTTCGGGTGCGCATTGACGATCGAGTACAGGATCTTGAAGCCCAGGTGGCTCATGCCGACGTCGTAGATGTCGGGAAACGCGAGGCAGAGCCTGCACTCGACCTGTGCATCGTCTTTGACGAGCTGCCCGTGCTCGCCGCCGAGATAGCGCGATGGCTTGGTCACCCGATGCAAGAAGCGGGCGTAAGGATGTTCTCGAGCGCCATCTGCGGAGGTCATGATCGCACCATGCACGCCCGATCAGCGCCGAGCGGCCGCGACCCTACCACGCCCGAGACCTGGCCGCCCGCGTGCCCCGCCGCGCGGGCGCGAGGTTGACGGATCGCGAGGAGCGTTCGTAGGGCAATGGCGAAGGCGCAAACGTCCGCTCGCTCGCGGTCATATCAGTGCCGTTCGTGCGCGCTCCTGGCACGAGCGGGGGACGGGGCGTATGTTTCAAAAACTTTTGAAGGCTCCAAAGGCGCCCCTGCGCTGCGCCGTCGGATGATGGATGCGGCCGGGCGCGCGGCCGCGTGGCAGAGCGGGTTCGCAGATCCTCGGTGCGGGCGAGCGGCAAGGAGAGCAGCGTGGCCGGATTGATGTCAGAGGTGGGCGCACGCGGACACGAGCACGCCGTGGCGGTGCGCTCGATGTTCGATCGCATCTCGCCGACGTACGACCTGCTCAACCGCCTACTCTCGATCGGGATCGACCGGCGCTGGCGCGCGCGCGCGCTCGATCGGCTCGCGCTGCGGCTGCCGGAGGGCGCGCTGCTCGATTCCTGCGCCGGCACGCTCGACCTGGCGGCCGCGCTCGAGCGGCGCTTCGCCGGGCGCCCGCTGTTCGCGGCTGATTTCGCGCGCGAGATGCTGGTGCGCGGCCGCGCCAAGGTGGCGCACGGCCGCGTCGTCGTCGCCGACGCCATGCGGCTGCCGTTCGTAGACGGAGCGCTCGCCGGCATGAGCTGCGCCTTCGGCATGCGCAACCTCGCGAACCCCGAGGCCGGCTTGCGCGAAGCTCTGCGCGTGCTCAAGCCGGGCGGCGTATTCGTGGTGCTCGAGTTCTTTCGCCCGGCCACGCCGCTGATGCGCGCGTTCCACGCCGTCTACGCCCGCTTCGTGCTGCCAGCGATCGGCAGCTTGGTGTCGCGCGACCGCGAGGCCTACGCGTACCTGGCGCGCTCGATGCGCGGATTTTACACCCGCGCAGAGTTCGCGGAGCTCGCGCGTCAGGCTGGCTTCTCCGAAGTGTCGAGCGAGGATCTCAGCTTCGGCGTAGCGAGCCTCTTTCGCTTGGTCAAATGAGCCATGCGCATCGTGATCGGCATCAGCGGCGCGTCGGGCGCCCCTTACGCCAAGCGGCTGCTCGAGGTGTTGACCAGCGAGCCGCTCGGGGACCACGTGGCGCCGGCGATCGTGCTCTCGAGCACGGCCGAGGAGGTCTATCGCCACGAGTGCGGGGGCGACCCGCGCGTCTTCGGGCTGCCGGTGTACGAGGGCCGCGATTACCGGGCGCCCTTCGCGAGCGGCTCGTCCGCGCCTGACGCGATGGTGATCATTCCGGCGTCGATGTCGAGCGTAGCCAAGGTCGCGCACGGCATCAGCGACAATCTGCTCACGCGCGCCGCCGACGTGGTGATCAAGGAACGCAAGAAGTTGATCATGGTGCCGCGCGAGACGCCCTGCTCGGAGGTGCACCTGACGAACTTGCTGGCGCTCGCGCGCGCGGGCGTGGTGGTGCTGCCCGCCTCGCCATCATTCTACGGGCGGCCGACTACGGTGGTGCAGCTGCTCGATACGGTGATCGGCAGGGTGTGCGATCACTTGGGGCTCCCTCATCAACTCACGCGACGCTGGGGCGAAGACTCCAGCTGGGAGAGGCGACGATGAACGAGCGAGACATCGAGGCGAAGCTCGAACGCGGCGACCGCCTCGACTTCGAGGACGGGATGGCGCTGTTCATGGCCAAGGACGTGCTGCGCGTCGGCCAGCTCGCCAACCGGGTGCGCGAGCGCCTGCACGGCGATCGCACGTACTTCAACGTGAACATGCGCTTCGAAGCCACCAACGTGTGCGAAGCGAGCTGCCGCTTCTGCGCGTTTCAGAAGCTCGAAGAGGGAATGCCGGGCGCGCACACCGCGACGCACGAAGCGGCCTGGGCCGAGCTCGAGAAGTTCCCCGATCCCAAGCTGACCGAGCTGCACATGGTCAATGGGCTGAACCCGCACCTGCCGTTCGAGTGGTACGAGGAGCTCCTGCGCGGCTGGAAGCGCGTGCGGCCCGGCATCCACCTCAAGTGCTTCACGGCCGTGGAGATCCACTATTTCGCCGAGAAGTTCGGCATGAGCTACCGCGAAGTGCTCGAGCGGCTGCGCGCCGCGGGGCTCGACAGCATGCCGGGGGGCGGCGCCGAGATCCTGCATCACGACGTGCGGCGGCGCATCGCGCAGGGGAAGTGCGACGGCGAGCAATACATCGAGGTGCACCGCGTCGCGCACCAGCTCGGCATGCGCACCAACTGCACGATGCTCTACGGGCACATCGAGACCTTCGAGCACCGCGTGGATCACCTGCTGAAATTGCGCGCGCTGCAGGACGAGACGGGCGGCTTTCAGTGCTTCATTCCGCTCGCCTTTCACAACGAGAACAACGGGCTCGAGCGCCTGCCGGAGCCGACCGCCTACGACGACTTGCGAACGCTCGCGGTGAGCCGGCTCTTGCTCGACAACGTTCCGCACATCAAGGCGTACTGGGTCTCGATGGGGCTCGACGTCGCGCAGCTCGCGCTCGGGTTCGGCGCCGACGATCTCGACGGCACCATCGTGCACGAGACGATCTACCACGCGGCGGGCAGCGACGTGCCGATGGGCCTCTCTCGCGCGGAGCTCATCCGCCTCATTCGCGAGGCGGGGAGGGTGCCGGTGGAGCGCGACACGCTCTACGGCGTGGTCGAAGAGCTGCCGGCGACGGCCCTGCCAGAGGCCGCGCTGCGGCTCAAGGAGCGCAACAAGCGACGGCTGGAGCTCGCGAGCGTATGACCTCGGCATCGGCGAGCCCCGAACGCGCTGGCGCGCGCGAGCCCATGACGGAAGTGCGCCGGCTCGCGGAGGAGGGCGTGCGCGCCGACGAAGCGCGCGCCTCGGCGCTCGCGCATGTGCGCCTCGGCGGCGTCACCTACCTCAACGCGTGGCCCGTGCTGTACGGGCTCATGCTGGGGCGCGAGCCAGCGCACATCCGCATGGCGTATCCCTCCGTGCTCGCGGAGCGGCTGGTGGCCGGGGACTGCGAGCTGGCGCTCGCGCCCGTCGCGACGCTCGCGCTCGCTCCGCGCTTCGAGCTCGCACCCGGCATTTGCATCGGGGCGGATGGTGCGGTGGCGAGCGTCCTGGTGATCGGCGAACGGCCGCTCGAAGAGCTCGATCTGTTGCTGCTCGACACGCAGAGCCGGACCAGCGTCGTGCTCGCGCAATTGGTCGCGGCCGAGCGGCGGCGCGGGCGGCCGCTCGAGGTGCGTCCGGGCGACCACGCGCAGATCGAGCGCGCTGTCGCGGGGAGCACGGGCGCGGTCGTGATCGGCGATCGCGCGCTCGCGCTGCGTGCCCGCTACCCGCACGTGCTCGATTTGGGCGAGGCCTGGCAGCGCTGGACGGGTTTGCCGTTCGTGTTCGCCGCCTGGATCGCGCAGCGCGGGGTGCTCGACGCCGAGCTCGCGGGCATGCTGGAGCGCTCACTCCAGCACGGTCTGTCCGCGCGCCGCGAGATCGCGCACTTATGGGCGGCGCAGCACGGGGGCGATCCGGCGTTCTTCGAGCGCTACCTGAGCGAGCACATCCGCTATCGTCTAGACGAGCGCTTTCGCGCCGGGCTCGAGGAGTTCTTCGCGCGCGCCCGCGCCGCGGGTCTGCTCGAGCCGGTCGCGCTGCGCTTCTTCGAGGCCTAGCCGTGCGTGCGTACGCGGCGTCGTGGCTGATCACGGGTGCACCCGACGATCCGCCTCAGCGCGACGCCGCGATCGTCCTCGACGAGCGCGCGCGCGTGGTGGCCGTCGGCCCCGCGGCGACGTTGCAGGCGGCGTATCCCGGCGTGTCCTTTCGGCGCGAGCAGGCGATCCTCTTGCCTGGCCTGGTGAACGCGCACGTGCACCTCGAGCTCTCCGCGCTGCGCGGCCAAACCAAGAGCGGCGCCGGCTTCGGCCCCTGGGTCACGAGCTTGATGGAGCGCCGCGACGCGCTCCGCCCCGAGCAGGACGAGGAGGCGATCGAGCAGGCGATCTCGGAGCTCCTGCGCGCCGGCACGGTGGCCATCGGCGAGGTCACCAACACCCTGGCGGCGGTGCCGGCGCTCGCGCACGCGCCGCTCTGCGCCCGGGTCTTTCATGAGCTGTTCGGCATGACTCGAGAGATCGCGCAGGAGCGGCTCGCGGCCGCCCCGCAGGCGCGGGCCGGCG
>CAZYWR010001185.1:0-2285 GCA_964651185.1 uncultured Polyangiales bacterium | reverse complement strand
GGAGCTCCAGCCCATCCTGCAGCATGAGCGTGATGCGCCGGCTGTGCGCCGCGGGCTCGCTCATCGCGAAGGCCTCGCGCATCAGATCGAGCGCAGGTTGCGCGGTCGGCTGCAGCGTGAACTCGCCGGAGTCGATGTGGGAGGCCGTCAGCAGGTCGTCGATCAAGTGGCTCATGCGATCGACCGAGCGCTGGATGAGCTCGAGCTGCTGCGCCGAGCGCCGGCGCTCGGACGCGGGGGGCGGCGGGCCGAGCGAGCGCGCAGTGATCGAGATGGCGTTAAGGGGACTCCGCAGATCGTGAGAGACGATGGCGAGCAGCGTGTCGCGCGAGGCGACGGCCGTGCGCAGCTGGTCGAGCAGGCCGGCGAGATCGAGCGCCGCGGCGCAGCGCGCGGCGAGCTCCCCCAGCGCGCGCACTGCATCCGCGGGGACCGCCGTGGGTTCCTCCTCGCGACCGAAGAACATCGCGCCCAGCACGGACTGGCGAGCGACCAGCGGCACGCCGAGCACCGCCTCGCTCGCGAGGAGCTCCGCCGCGCGGCCCGTGCCTACGAGGTCGCGCATGGGCAGGATCACGTTCTTGGCTTCGTGCAGCAGCTCGGTCGCGGCGCGGCAGCTCGGGTCTTGCAACAGCGCGCCGAGCCGCACTGCGAGCTTGGCGAGCGCGCGCTGGCCGCGCTCGTGCTCATGCTCCACGCTCAGGAGCTTCGGGCGTCCGCGCTCGAGCAAGTAGACCGCGGAGCACTTCGCGAAGGCGGGGATCGTCGCCGCGCCGACCCGGGCGAGCGCCGCATAGGTGCTCTCGAGCTCGCTGCACGCGGCCAGCTCGCCTCCCGCCTGATTGAGCAGCGCCAAGCGGGCATGCTCTCTGGCCTCCACGTGGTTCAGGCGCGCGATCTCGAGCGCCAGCGAGACGCGGTCGGCCAGCAGCTCGAGCGTGCGCGCGAGATCGATGGGCGAGCCGGCGCGGCGCGGATCATAGCGGAGCGTGATCGTGCCGAGCCGCCGGCGAAAGAGCTGGAGCGGGACGTTGAGCTTGCGCGTCGGTCGTTCTGGGTCGCCGAGCCGCGTCGCGCTGCGCGCGACCTCGACGGCGGCATTCCCCGTGTTCCCCGGCAGCACGGTGATCGTGACGTCGTGGCCGCCGAGCAACGCCAGCACCTGCTCCGCGACCATGCCGAGCAGCGCCTCGGCGCTCGTGCGGTCCTCGGTGGCCAAGAGCTGGCTCACGGCCACGTTGATCCGGTCGAGCGCCTCGAAGCGCTGGTGGAGGGCGCGCTCCGCGCTGAGCGCCCGGTCGCGCTCTCGCTCGGCTTGCCGGCGCTCGCGGACATCGAGCAGCGCGCAACGGTACTCGACAGGCTGCTCCCCGCTGACGTCCACGATGACGTGCACGGGCAGGCGCGCTTCGCCGAACCCCAACTCGAGCTCGGCGGCGTGCGTGCTGCGCGTGGCGAGGCTGCGCGCGAGCAGTGCGATCACGCGCGCGCCGCCGACCGGACCGGCGAGCTCCAGAAACGAGCGACCGAGCAGCCGCTCGCGCGCGCTGCCGAAGAGCGTCAGGCCCTTCTCATTGATGGCCGCGATCCGGTAGTGCTCGTCGAGCGTCACGTACGCCACGGGCGCGCGGTCGTAGAGCTCGGCGTAGCGATCGCGCGATGTCTCGAGCTCCAGGTGAGTCTCGCGCAGCTCGCGGTTTTGCACCTCGAGCTCGATCTGGTGCATGCGCAGCGCCTGCACGAGCGCGCGCTGCTCGTCGAGGCGCTCCTTCGCTTCGCGGGCAGGCTGCTCTGCTTCCGCCATGACCTGCTGGAGCAAATCCAGGAGCTCCGCGCGGCTCATGTGCTCGAAGCTCACGGCGAGCCTCCCGCGCGAGGCATGAGATCGGACCGGGTGCCGCGGCCCATTACTCCGAGCGTGTCGTAGGACACACGCTCGCGCTTCACGTAGAGCCGCGCGTGCCGGTCTACGCACGCGAACAGCTCCTCGCCGGCGAGCGAGGATTCGGTGTTGCCGAGCAACAAGAGACCGCCCGGACATAGCGCGAAGTGGAAGCGCTCGAGGATGATGCGCTGCGCTGGCTGCCGGTGATACACGAGCAAGTTGCGGCAGGTGATGAGGTCGAGCCGCGCATAGGGCGGATCGCGCAGCAGATCGTGACGCGCGAACAAGACCGCGTCGCGTAGGACGCGCCGCACGCGAAAGCCGCTCGCCTCCGGCACGAAAAAATTCGCGAGTCGTGGCTGCGACAGCTGGCTCACCCGGCTCGCCGGGTAGAAGCCGC
>CAZYWR010001184.1:0-11914 GCA_964651185.1 uncultured Polyangiales bacterium | reverse complement strand
GCAGCTCAAGTTCACGGTGCACGGGAGCGATCTCCACCTAGGCAGTGAGCTCAGCGCCGAGCAGGCGCGCTTCCTTCTAGGCTACGTGCGCGAGCTCGTGCGCCCGCCCCCGCCTCCACCCTAATTAGAGCGCTTTTCGCTCGAGTTGGCCGCGGGCGGGAGATGTGGCGCGCGTCGAGCGCCCTCCACCCTAGAGCGCTTTTCGCTCGAGTTGATGGTGCCGGGCGACGCGAATTTCGGCCTGGATCAAGGAGACGCGCGCAGCCGCGCCGAGGTGAAGCACGCGCGACGCCGAGCCAGGCCAAAAGACCGCGCCCGGCGCCGTCAACTCGCGTGAAAAGCGCTCTAAACCAGCAACAAAATAGCGCCGCCCGGCGCGTGACCGGAGGGCGCTTCAACGATCAGGCGGAGCGAACGGCCCGCTCAGACCATGTCCTTGAGCTTCTTGAGGGCAGTCGCGCGGATTTTGCGCGAGGCCGGCTTCGCCGGGAACGTGACTTCCTGGCCGGTGAAGGGGTTGATGCCCTTGCGCTTCGCCTTGGCCGGGATGTTGCGCACCTTCAGCTTCAGCAGGTCAGGCACCACGAACTCGCCGGGCCCCTTCTTGCCGAGCTCGCGCTTGATGAGCTCGCTCATCGCCGCGAACACGCCGCTGACCTCTTTTTTCGCCAAGCCGGTCTTCTCTGCCAGAGCTCCGATGACCTGCGACTTGCTCAACTTTTTCCCGCCCGCCGCTGCCGCCGGGGCTGCCTTCTTGCTCGCCATTTCTTCCTCCTCGAGAGCCATGCCCGGATGGGCATGGCTTCTGAACTCGTCTTCGGCCTGTTTTTCTCGGGCTTTTTGACGTCTCCGCGCGGAGCGGATGGACCGCATCTATGCATCCACGTCTCGTGCTCGCAAGAAATTTTCGAAAAAAGGCCGGCAAAAGCGCCGATCGTCCCCCGATCGGCCGCGTGCCGGCCCGAATTTCGCGCTCGCTGGGCGATCGTTTTGCGCGCTACGGCGGGCAGCGAGCCGCCTGCGTCGGTCGCAGGCGTGCTTGCGCAAACCGCCCGCGCGCGGGCAGGCCGCGCGTTCATTTCACAGCTTTCCCACAAGCCCGCTTCGGCCACCCCATGAAGCGCCTGTGGAAAGCTCACGTCCGGAGCAAAGGCGCTGATTTTCTTATTGAAACTTGCCAGGCCGGCGCTTGCGCGGCGCCTTCTTTGCGCGCACCGAATCCCCAGTTCGGAGGCGCTTATCCACAACCCTGACGGGCCGCTGTGGAGCGCCCAACGCTGCGGCGACCAGCAAGTCCGTGCGCGCGTTCATACGCCGCTCCTCCGAAGCAGTGCGATGGTCGTAGCCCAACAGGTGCAGCAACCCATGCGCGAGCAGCATGGTCACCTCGTCCCACAGCAAACGATGCCCCGCGCGGGCTTGGCGGCGCGCCGTGTCGAGTGAGATCACGACATCCCCGAGTAGCTCCTGCACGCCGGGCGCGGACGCGAGCGGCGGGCCCTCGCGCAGCGCGAATGCGAGCACATCCGTGGGTCGGTCGCGCTTGCGGTGCGCGCGGTTGAGGGCGTGGATGGTCGCATCGTCACAGACCAGGATCGAGAGCTCGGCGTGAGGTATCGCCAGCGCGCGCAGCATGCGCTCGGCGCGTCGCCGCAGCGCCGCCGTTCCGATCGGGGATGCGGTCACAGCGCGGCGTGAAACGAGAACGGGCACAGTGGACGGCTCCTCATTGGGCGTGCGGGCAAACTGTGGCCAGCGCGGCGAGCATCGTGCAAGCTCAGCTGCCATGTTCAAAAAGGTGCTGATCGCTAACCGCGCCGAGATCGCCTCGCGCATCGCGCGCACCTGCAAGCGCCTGGGCGCCGAGACGGTCGCCGTGTACAGCGACGCGGATCAGGATGCCGTGCACTGTCATGCCTGCGACGAGGCCGTGCGGATCGGGCCGGCGCCCCTCGAGGAGTCCTACCTCGATATCGCCGCGATCTTGGCGGCCGCGCGCGCGACCGGCGCCGACGCGATCCACCCGGGCTACGGCCTGTTGAGCGAGAAGCCGGAGTTCGCGCATGCCGTTCGCGAAGCCGGCTTCGCGTTTGTCGGCCCTAGCGCGGAGGCCATAGCGCGGCTCCTCGATCGCGCCGAAACCTATGCGCTGGTCATCGCGGCCGGCGTGCGTGCGCTGGAAGGCGCGTTGCTCGACCCGGCGCAGGGGCACGAGCCCATCGCGGAGCTGCTCGGTTATCCCATCGTGGTCAAGACGGCGCGTCGCGGCCTCGGGGTCGCGCCGGTGTGGGTCGAAGACGAAGACGAGCTGACCCAGGCTCTGCGCTTGGTGGGCGACACGCTCGCCCAGCGCGGGCTCGCGCCGCGGCTCTACCTCGAACGCGGCCTGGAGCGTGCGCGACACGTCGAGGTGGAGGTGCTCTCGGACGCGAGCGAGGTGGTTGCCCTGGGCGATCGCGAGTGCAGCGTGCAGCGCAGCGGACGCCATTTGATCGAAGAGACCCCGTCGCCCGCCTTCCTCGGCAGCGAGCGCGGCGAGCGGACGCGCGAGGGCATCACGGATGCGGCCTGTCGCGTGGTGCGCGAGGCGGGCCTCACAGGCGCGAGCTCGGTGGAGTTTCTGCTCGACGCACGCGGCGAGGCGTACGCGCTGGCCGTGCGGCCGCGCCTGCAGATCGCGCACGGCCTGACCGAGGTGTGCGCCAACATCGACATCGTGGAAGGGCAGCTCGCGATCGCGGCGGGAGAGCCTATTCCGGACGAGATCAAACGCGCCATCCCCTCCGGGCACGCGTTCGAAGTACGGCTCACGGCGGAACAGGTGAACCGTCACTTCGCTCCGGCGAGCGGCGAGGTGCAGGAAGTGCGCTGGCCCAACGCTTCGCCGGGCCGCCTGCGCATCGAGGCCTGCGTGCAGCCTGGCTCGCGCGTGACCACGCACTACGACCCTACCCTCGCCAAGGTGATCACGTTTGCACCGACCCGCCACGCGGCGCTGCTGCTGATGGATCGCGTGCTCGCCGAGTGCGCAGTACATCCGCTCCCCACGAACGCCAGCTTCCTGCGCCGCATCCTGAACCACGAGGCCTTCCGGGCCGGCCACTACGACACGAGCCTGGTGAGCCAGCTGCTCGCCCGCTGAGCCGCCGCCGCGCGGCCGATCTCTCGTCAGCGGCGCGGCAGCGTGCTCAGGCCCGCGTAGCAGGCGGAACCACCGAGCTGCTCTTCGATGCGCAAGAGCTGATTGTACTTGGCGACGCGCTCCGATCGCGACAGCGAGCCGGTCTTGATTTGACCGACCCCGGTCGCCACCGCGAGGTCGGCGATGAAGGTGTCCTCGGTCTCGCCGCTCCGGTGGCTCATCATCGATGCGTAGCCGTGGAGCGCGCCGAGGCGGATGGTCTCGAGCGTCTCGGTGAGGCTGCCGATCTGGTTGACTTTGATCAGGATGGCGTTCGCCACGCCGCGCGCGATGCCCATCTCCACGCGCTTCACGTTGGTCACGAACAGGTCATCGCCGACCAGCTGGACCTTGCTGCCGAGCGCATCCGTGAGGAGCTTCCAGCCCTCCCAGTCGTTCTCATCGAAGCCGTCTTCGATCGACAAGATCGGGTACTTCTGCGTGAGCCGCTCGTACGTGGCGACCAGCTCGGCGCGCGTGTGCTCGCGCTTGTCAAACGTGTATTTTCCGGTCTTTTCGTCGTAGAATTCGCTGGCCGCGCAGTCGAGCGCCAGATACACGTCCTGACCCGGCTTGTACCCGGCGCTCTCGATCGCCTTCATGATGATGGCGAGCGCGTCCTCGTTGCTCTTGAGGCGCGGCGCGAAGCCGCCCTCGTCGCCCACCGCAGTCGCCAGGCCCTCGGCGCTCAACAGTTTCTTCAAGGCATGGAAAGTCTCTGCGCCCGCGCGCAAGGCCTCGCGAAAGCTCGGAAGCCCTGCCGGAACGATCATGAACTCCTGGATCTCGAGCCCGCTGTCGGCGGGCACGCCGCCGTTGATGATGTTCATGAACGGCGCGGGCAGCACGCGCGCCTGCACACCGCCGAGATAGCGCCAAAGCGGCAGCCCGAGTGCCTCGGCCGCCGCGCGCGCGCACGCCATGGAAGCGCCGAGGATGGCGTTGGCGCCGAGGCGCTGCTTGTTCTCGGTGCCGTCGAGCTCGCACAAGGTGCGGTCAATACGCCCTTGATCGGCGGCATCCAGGCCGAGCAGCGCGGGCGCGATCTCCCGGCTCACGCCCTCGACAGCGTTCAGCACGCCGTTGCCGAGATAGCGCTTCTTGTCGCCGTCGCGCAGCTCGTAGGCCTCGTATTCCCCGGTCGACGCGCCCGAGGGCACCGCGGCGCGGCCCGCGGCGCCGCTCTCGACTTCGACCTCGACCTCGACCGTGGGATTGCCCCGCGAGTCCAAGATCTCGCGCGCGAAGACACCGACGATTTCCGTCATTCTCAGCTGGCTCCTTGCACGGCTGCGCGCGAGCGAAAGTGCTTCGAGCACGCGTGGCCGCGAACAAACGCAGTCGACTGAGCGCGGTGTAGCAGGCGCGCTCTCGCCTTGCCACGGGCGTGGAGGCGCTTCGGCACGCAGCTCTCACATGCGCCCGGGCATTCTTTGCTAGGCTGCCCGAGCCGTGTCTGCGCTTCTGTTCATTCCCTGGTTCAGGCTCGAGGGCATCACGATCCCCGGAACCGACATCGGCCTGCAGCCGTTCGGTGTCTTGGTGGCGATCGGCGTCCTCGCCGGCATGCGTTTGTCCGAGTGGCATGCGCAGAAGGTCGGCTTGCGCAGCGAAGTGATCAGCGACCTGGCGAGCCACGTCGTGCTCACTGGCTTCGTCGTCGCCCACGTGTTCGACATGCTGTTGTACTACCCGGAGCGGGTGATCGAGCGGCCTTGGGAGCTGCTCATGATCTGGACCAGCCTGTCCTCGTTCGGCGGTTTCTTCGGCGCCATCGCGGGCGGCTTCTTGTGGCGCTGGCGACGTAAGCTACCGCTCTTTCCCGCGCTCGATCAGATCGCGTTCGGGCTGCCGCTCGGCTGGTTCTTCGGACGTATGGGCTGCTTCGTGGTGCACGATCATCCAGGCCGCATCACGGACTTCTTCTTGGCGGTCGACAACTACACGTACGAAGGGGTCACGGGTCCGCGCCACGACCTAGGCCTCTACGAGGTGCTGTGGTCCGCGGTGGTCGTGCCGCTCTTCCTGTGGCTCGATCGCAAGCCGCGCCCGTACGGCTTCTGGATCGGCCTAATCTCCGTCCTGTATGCGCCCGTGCGCTTTGGGCTCGACTTCTTGCGCGCCGCCGATCGCACGTACGATGGGCTGACCCCCGGGCACTACTCGGCGCTCATCACCTTAGGCCTCGGAATCTGGTGCCTTTGGCGGGCCTACCGCAAGCCGATCGAAAGCCTGCCGCCAGGATTGCTGGCGAGCCCGCGCACGGCGCCCGCCGAGAGCATGGCGTAGACTTAAGAAGTGTGGTCGCCCCGGGCATCCATACGCTGGGCGTTGTTCGCCTCGGCGCTCGTGCATTTGGGCGGCGCCGCCGTGTTGTCCGAGGTCGAATTCACCCCTCGACCGGCGCAGCTTTCGCTGCAGGGATTCGAGGTGGCGTTCGAACCGACCCAGAGCGGGAACCCGACCGGCAGTGAAGAGCGTCCCGCGCCCGCGCCGCCGGAGTTGGTTCCGGGCGGCTTACCGCTCGCGGGCACGCTGGACCGCAAGAGCGCCCAAGGCCGTGGCGGAGAGCAGCGCGCCCCAGAAGCCGGCGCACAGCTCTTTCCGTTTCGCTCCTCGATGACGTTGCAAGACACCGAGCTGAACAACTTGGCAGTGAACCAAGTGCAGCGCATCCATACGGGCTCCGAGCGCGCCACGCTCGAAGAGCGCCGCGCGAGCCCTCATGCGGCGGACGAGGTGTTGTTGGCGTCGGGTTGGGGCGGCCATGCGGAACGGCGTGAGCCAGCGCGGCGCGACGCCGTGATGGGTGCGCCCGCGCGCGCGCTGCCCAGTGCCCCGAGCGAAGCCATTTCGAGTCGCGGCGAGCTGCCGGGCGACGGTCATCCCACCGCGCCGGCCCAACGCGAGCAGCTGGCCGCGACCCTGCGGCCCGCGCAGGGCATCGCGCGTGGCCATGGGCGAGCGCAGACGAACGCCGCGAAGGTCGCCTACGCGCGGCCCAACGTCGACCGCGGCCCGGCGGCGACGCCGGCCGAGCAGGTCCATCCGAGCGTGCGTGACGATCTCGACGCTGAGCTCTTGGCCGCCAAGCTACAACGCTCGTTCGTAGACACGAGCGTGCAGCGCGCGCGGCTGGTGGGGCCGGGAACGGGCGGCGCGGCCGGAGACGCGACTGCTTTGGGCGAAACCGGCCATGGCCAGGGCGCGCAGGCGCGCCCTTATTCGCCAGGCCGCGGCACGTTCAACGCGCTCGATACCAGCGACGCGCGCTACTTGCGCTGGTGTACGCAGCAGCGGGCGCGCGTGCTGCGCGAGTTGGTGTTCCCGCGTGCGCGGGCCCTGGCCAAGGATCAGGGCACGAGCCTCTACCGGGTCGAGCTCGCGCGCGATGGTGGCTTGAGCGGCGGGCCGCACCTGGTGCGTTCGAGCGGCTTTGCAGACTTCGACGCAGCCGCCGCTCGCGCGATCGAGCGCGCCACCCCCTTCGCGCCGCTGCCGCCCGAGCTCGCGCCCGAGCTCGATCGCATCTCGTTGCTCATCCCCATCGCGTTCGCCAATCCCATGGTCGAGTAATCATCCTCCGGCAAAGCCTGGCACAGCCGGGGGGTTCCCCCGGCCAATGAGCCGGCGCGCGCTGCGCGGGCCGCATCACTCGAGGCGCAGCGGTCCCTCGTAGAGCGCCATCGGCTCGAAGCCGGACAGCACGGTCCAGGGATAAATGCGCTGCACGAGCGCCTTGAACGGCGCCGGCAGCGCGAGCGCTGCGCGGTTCGGAAACGCGTTGCCCAGCACGTAGTCGAGCAAGTTCGACGGCACCTCGGGCACCACGACGATCTCCGCCTCCGGCCCGAGCCCGGTCAGCTCGCGGGCGCGGGCGAGCGCCGACGCGAAGCCGCCCAGCGCGTCCACGAGCCCCAGCGTCTGCGCCTCATCGCCGCTGTAGACGCGGCCGCGCCCGAGCTCGTCGACCCGCTCGAGCGGCAGCTTGCGCCCCTCAGCGACGCGCTCGAGAAACTGCCGATACCAGATGCGCAGCTTGTCGGCGAGGGCCGCGCGCTCTTCATCCGTGAAGGGCCGGAACAGACTGTCTGCCCCGGCGTGTGCGCCGCGCGTGTCGGTCTCGATGCCCACCCCGATCCGTTCGGCCAGCTGGGCGACGTCGACCTTGCCGTAAAAAATGCCGATCGACCCCGTGATCGTGGAGGGAAGCGCCCAGATCTCGCTCGCCGCGGCCGCGACGTAGTAGCCGCCGCTCGCCGCGAGTTCGCCCATCGAAGCGAGTACGGGCTTCTTGGCGCGCGCACGGCGCACGGCGCGCCAGATTTGGTCCGATGCCATCACGGCGCCGCCGGGACTGTCGATGCGCAAGATGATCGCGCGGATCCGGCGATCCTCGGCCAGGCGGTCGATCGCCTCCGCCACCGTGCGTCCGCCGCTCATGTGCACGTCGAGAAACGGCACGTCGATGCTGTCGCCATCCACGATTGCCCCGTCGACGACCACCACGCCGATCTGGCCCGTCGGGCCGAAACGCGGGTCACGCGCCAGGGGCTGCGCCGTCTGCAGCCGCGTCCCTGATCCGAACAGCGCGCGCGTGTCGCGCTGCAGATCGTGCGCATCGAGCGCGGTCGTGACGAGCTTCTGGGCCACCGCTTCTTGCGCCAAGAACGGCCCGCGATCGAGGACAGCGCGCAGCTCCGCTTCGTCGCGCCGTAGGTCGTGCGCGAGATCGGCCACAAGCCGGCGATACGCGCTATCGAGCAGGTCCGTGCGCACTTCGCGCGTGGCCTCCGACGAGTGGTCGTTGGTGTACTGCTCCGGCGCGCTCTTGTAGCGTCCGATGCGCACGAAGTCCGCGCGCAGCCCGATCTTGTGCAAGAGCTCCCCGAAGTAGAGCGCCTCGCCGCCCACACCCATCAAGCGCACCAAGCCGGCCGGATCGATCGCGACGCGACGGGTGGCGGCGCACAAGTAGAACTCGGAGCCGCTGGCCGCGCTCAGGTAGCAATAGCTGGGCTTGCCCGCCTGCTCGAGGGCAGCGAGCGCGAACCGCAGCTCTTGGCTCGCCGCGAGCCCTACACCCGAGTCCTCCGGCAGCAGCACGACGCCCTCGATTTGCGGGTCGGAGCGCGCGCGCTCGAGGAGCTGCAGCGTGCGTAGTAGGCGCCGCGGACCGAGCCCGCGCAGCTCGATTTTGGCCACGTAGCGCGGCAGGGGAAGGCCCCGGCGCGGCTGCTCGTGCAGATCCGCCAGCAGCGACCAGCCGAGCTGCGGCGCCCGCTTGCCCATCTGCAGCGCCGGCGCGAGGGAGACCATGCCCCAGCGCACGTCGAGGCCGGCGCTCAGGGTCCAAATCGAGCGCCCGCCGACCTCGCTCAGTTCGCCCGCGGCCCCCAAGCGACCCACCCAAGGCACCAGCGCCTGGGCGGCGAGCCGTAGCCCGAGATCGCCGTTGCCCACGGTACGGCCGGCCGCCTCGAGCATCATCCGATCGTCGCCGAGCGGACGCAGGGCGATCGCCAAAGTCGCGGAGTCGCGCACCGAGCGCGCACCGAGCGCGCGATTTTCGGGCGCGAGGTCGCGGCCGATCAAGCTGATCGCCAGAGTCGAAGAGGGGCGCACGGTGAGCGCGAGATCGGCGGTGTTGACGTTGGCCGCGTGCGCGCGCGGCGAGCGCAGATGCCAGCCTGCCCCGAGCGACCAGCGCGGGCCGCTGTGGACGGCCGTGCCCAGCACGAAGCCGTCGTAGTTCGCGCCGCTTCCATCGTGTGCGCGATTGAGCTCGAGGCCCGTGCCGAAGGCCGCATACGCGCCCAGCGGCGCCGCAAACCAAGCGCCGTCGTAGCGGTCTTGCCGGTCGGTGTCGCGCGCCGGCGCGACGTGGCTGTAGGTCAGCGACCACCCCGAGAGGGCGGCCAACGCCGAGGGATTAAGCGAGGTGCTCGCGGCGTTGTCAGAGCTGACCAGCGATGTGGGATATGCGACTTCATGCGCCGCAGAAGGGCTCACCTGCGCCCACAAGCTGCGCGGAAATGCAAAAAATCCCACCACTGCCGCGAACGCCCACCAACCGACTCGCCCCATGGGGTAAGAGGCTTATCACGCCAAGTGCGCTGACTTGATACGAAAGCCGTGACCTGTGGCATTCTTCGCGCCGACCTTCCGGCCGGGAAGGATGGCGCCAGCGCGAGCTGCGCGGCTTAGCTCGATCTTCCCCCCTGGTTCGCGATCTGTCCCCTTCCTGCGTGAGCGCCCTTCCGACCATGCCCGCCGCCGCCGCATTCGTCTCGCCCAGCCGGATGCTTGGACGCCACGTTGCGCGTCTGGCGATCGTCGGGGCGTGCATCTCGTTGGCGCTCACGCCGGCGCGCGCCGACGAGCGCCGCAGCGACAGCACGGCGCCGCAGGAAGCCATCGAACATTACCAGCGTGGACGCGCGTACTATCAGGCGGGCCGTTATCGCGAAGCCGTCGTCGCGCTCGAGCGCGCGCTCGAGCTCGACCCGGACTCACCGAATCTCGTCTACAACCTCGCTCGCGTCTACGAGCTGCTTGGCGATATCGAAAACGCCATCTCCTACTACGAGCGCTACCGCGCCATGCTGCCAGCCGCGGAGGAGCAGGAGCGCGAGCGCATCACGACCGCGATCCAGCGTCTGCAGGGCGCAAGGGAGCACGTGGTCGCCGCGCCGACCCCGCCGCCCGTGCGCACCCAGCGAGGGGTCGCCGATGCGGCCTTTTGGAGCATCGCGTCGCTCTCGGTGGCAGCGTTGGCTGCGGGCGCGGTCACGGGTGCGCTGGCGCTGCGCGCTGAGCGCCAAGCCCGCAACTTCGTGCTCGGCAAAAATGGGGACGAGCATGAACGGCAGCAGAAGGTGCACCGCGCCGACCGCCTCGCCGTGGGCGCGGATGTCGCGCTCTCCGCGGGCGTCCTCGGCAGCCTCACGAGCATCTTGCTGTTCGCGTTGCGCTCGCGGCCCGTGATCGAGCCGGGCATGGCGCTCCTGCATGACGGCGCCGTGCTGACGGTGCGGGGCGACCTGTGAACGCGCGTGCGTGCGCCGATGCCGCCGGCCTGCCGGGGACGAGCGCGACCCGCAACGACCGGGAGGCCCGCTGCGGTGACGACTTGTGTCCGCTTAGTGAGCGGTGTTCTGAATTCGGTACCGGTCCGCGCTCCGGCGACGGTCGAGGCAGCGCGCGCGACCCGCTCCTGGCGATCGCCTGCTCGAATCCGTGCGCACGCTCGCACGATTGCAAGGACCTCGAGACGGCGCTCCCGTCGAGGGCCTATGGTCGTAGCGTGGACGTGGCCCTCCGTGATACGGCCAGTTCGGCCATGCTTCGCGCGGTGCCGTGGCTCACCGAGCTGGTAGGGCCGGAGCGCGACGGCCACCCACCGGCGTCGCGGGCCGATTGTCGGGACCGCGACTGCGCGGGCGCCGGCGGCGCAGTCCAGGGTCGCTGTACCCCGACCTGCTGCAACGACGCGCAGTGCGGACGACGCGAGGATGGCCAGGTCGTATCTTGT
Source organism: uncultured Polyangiales bacterium (assembly GCA_964651185.1). GTDB lineage: Bacteria > Myxococcota_A > Polyangia > Polyangiales > DASUME01 > DASUME01. Next base: position 1,199 of record CAZYWR010001184.1, on the reverse strand, counting down.
CGACCCCTTGCCTTTGGCGCACGGTACGAGATGCGCTGCGACCTACAATGACCGGGTTCTCGCACCCCCTTGCCCTCGTGGAGAGCCGCGCTGATACACTGGCGCGCAGCGGGATGTTGATCTGCCCCAAGTGTCGCACGACGTACTCGTCGACTGCGCTGACCAGCTGCTACCGAGATGGGGAGCGGCTGGTCGACTACGATCGGTTCGTCGCAGTCGAGCGCGACCCGCTCCGAGGCACGCTGGTCGGGGGCAAGTATCGGCTGGTCGAGCGCATGGGCCAAGGCGGTATGGGCACCGTGTATCGCGCGGTACAGACCGGGCTCAACCGCGCAGTCGCGGTGAAGATCCTCAAGCGCGAGCTGAACGTCGATCCCGACACCGTGGCGCGCTTCCATCGCGAGGCCAACGCGATGAGTCTGCTGACGCACCCGAACACGGTGCGCGTTTACGACTTCGGCCAGACCGAGGACGGGCTCTTTTACCTGGTGATGGAGCTGCTCGAGGGCGAGCTCATCACCGAACAGATGGCGCGCGAGGCGCCGCTCGAGGTGCTCGATGCGGTGCGCACGACGCAGCAGATCCTGCGCTCGCTCGCGGAGGCGCACAAAAAGGCGATCGTCCACCGCGATCTCAAGCCCGACAACGTGTTCGTGGCCCGCGTCGCGGGCCATCCCGACCCTGTCATCAAGGTGCTCGACTTCGGCATCGCCAAGGTCGTGGCGCCCGATCGTCGCGTCGATCAATTCGAGACGCAGGCGGGGACGGTGTTCGGGACGCCGCGCTACATGTCCCCCGAGCAGGCGCAGGGCGCGGCGCTCGACGGCCGGAGCGATCTCTACAGCGTCGGCACGCTGCTCTATCAGATGCTCACGGGGCGCGCCCCCTTCACCGACGACGACGCGGTCGTGGTGATGGCCAAGCACATCCAGGAGCTGCCGGCGCCGCCGATCGTGGCCGCACCCGAGCGCCCCATCCCCAAGTGTCTGAACGACGTGGTGATGCGTGCGCTCGCGAAGGACCCGGCCGAGCGCTTTCAAGAAGCGAGCGAGTTCGAGCTGGCGCTCGAGGCGTGTGTGCCCGAAGTGCTCAGCGCACAGGCACGCGTGCTCACCGGACGTTGGTCGCATGGGCCTTCGCCGCGCTTGCGCGCGCTCTACGTGGCGTGCGCGCTCGCGCTGTTCGGCGTCGGCTATTTC
>CAZYWR010001183.1:0-1591 GCA_964651185.1 uncultured Polyangiales bacterium | reverse complement strand
CGTCCGCCGTGCTCCTCGGGAAGATCACGGCCGCCGGCAGGAGCTGATAGATGCTGTTGTCCGTGGCGGCCGTCAGACGTGTCGCGTGGTCCGTGCGAATGTCGCCACGGAAGCCCCCTCGGGCGAGAGCTTCGAGAAAGGCGGCGACATCGGGTTCGACGCTGGAGCGCGGGTCCAAGCGGGGCAACACGGCACTGGACACACGACCGTGTCTGTCACGCTGCAGGAGATCCCGCAAGTCGTCCGGCGGGCAGGTCGGCACAGCCTGAGCGCGCCAAGCCCTCAATGCGCGAGGGCCGCCCGATTGATGTCTTCGCTCTCGAGGATCGGCTTGTCGAAGCCGTGTCTGGCGACGTGCAGCATCGCTCGGCCGACGCGCTCGGTCGTGGTCTTGAAGCGGCTGGGCAAGAGATAGGTGAGCGGCCACAGCAGCGCGTACAGCAGGTTGTACAGACGCGTGCGCGAGCGGATGCCATGCAAAGGCTGGATGTAAGCCGGCCGAAACACGTACACGCGGCGGAACGCCATGCCCAGCAGCGCGACCTCGGTGCGCCGCTTCACGCGCGCCCACATGCTGGTGCCCTCCGCGCCCGCGCCAGACACGAAGATGAACGTGGTCGCGGGCGACAGCACCGCCTTGGCGGCCGAGATCGCCATATCGTGCGTCACGCGCGTGTACGCCTCCTCGGTCATGCCCGCCGAGGTCACGCCGATCGCGAAGATGCAGGCGTCGCAAGCGAGCTCGAGGCCCTCGAGGTGGAGCACGTCTGGGTGGACGATCTCTCGCAGCTTGGGATCGCTCTTGCCCGAAGGCGCGCGCACCACGGTCGTGACCTGCGTGACCTCGGGGTCGCGCAGCGCCTCGCGCAAGACGCCCTGCCCGACCATGCCCGAGCTGCCGAAGATGACCACTCGCATCGCGCAACGCTAGGAATAACGGCGGAACGCGTCCAGGCGAAACGCGATGCGTATGCCTCGAGCTCGCCATCTCTGTCATGCTTGCGCGAACCTTGGTGGCTGATCTTCGCTCTCGGAACGCGTGGCTGGTCCTATTCTCGGCGCTGCTGTTCTGCCCGGCCGGCGCCGGCCGCGCGCGCGCCCAAGCGTCTGGCTACCAGAACAACGCGTTCGCGATCGACCTCACGTTGGGTCCGGTGTTCGGCTCGAGCCGCGTCGTAGGGATGGCCGGCGCGTACGGCGCGATCGCCACCGGCATCGATGGCTCCATGCTCAACCCTGCGGGCTATGCCGAGCGGGCCGAGGAGGAGATCGATTGGTGGGAGTGGGAGGTCACGGGCGGCATCTGGCTCGGCGGTTTGTTCACGCGCAACGACCTCGACAACGACGGCAAGCGCGACAGCAATCTCGGCGGCGCTTACCAGATAAGCGGTGGCGGGCGCCTGCAGTTCGCGAACGTAGGCGTCGGCCTCTCGGCGATCGCGCAGGACTACGAGCTCACGAACCGAGAGGGCGTGCGCTCCGAAGTTTCGTTCACCACGATCCGTGTGGGGAGCGCGTACGCCTTCCTGAACGGCAGCCTGGTCGCCGGAGCCGCGTTGCGCATCGTGGACCTCGACATCAACGATCCCTC
>CAZYWR010001182.1:0-5441 GCA_964651185.1 uncultured Polyangiales bacterium | reverse complement strand
GCTGGCGGCAACGCGCTCCTCATCGCGGCAGAGCGCGTCACTGATCGTCACCGGATAGCCCGGCGCGGCGGGCTGCAGGGCCCGAATCGTGGCAGGCAGCATGCAAATCTCCGCGCTCGCCCGAGCGCGAATACTGCCGAGGTCTTCGCGACCCTCGGGCACGCGCTCTCCGCGCTGCATCACCTTCCGCAGCAGCGGGCGGCCCGGCAATGTCTCGTCGAATCGCGCGATCACGACACCGGCGGCGCCCTCGCCTTCCTCCACGCGAAACACCTGTTTGCGGCCGGGCAGGATGCGCTTGCCCGGCGAGCGCTTGAGTCGCCCGCGGCCGGCGTACGCCGTCAACTTGTAGGCGATGTCCAGGACCGGGGCGTCGTCCGAAACGCCCATCGCGCCGCCCACTCCGAAACCGTCGATCGGAGCCGCGCCGGCGATCAGCGCAGCGATTGCGTGCTCGTCGAGGCCGCCGCTCGCAAAGATGCCGATCTGGCGAAGCCCGGCGCCGTCCAGAATCCGTCGCGCAGCGGCGGCGAGCTGCGCGAGATCACCCGAATCGAGCCGCACGCCGCGGACCTGAAGGCGCGGCCCGAGCTCGCGCGCGAGCTCGACGACCCGCCGCACGCCTTCGAGCGTGTCGTAGGTGTCGACGAGCAGCACGCAGTTGTCGGGCATGGCCGCGGCGTAGGCCGCGAACGCCTCGAGCTCGGAGTCGAACGCCATCACCCAGCTGTGCGCATGCGTGCCGCGCACCGGGATGCCGAACTCCCTGCCGGCGAGCACGTTGCTGGTCGCCGCGCAGCCGCCGATATACGCGGCGCGGCTCGCGCTGAGCCCGCCGTCAGGCCCCTGCGCGCGGCGCAGGCCGAACTCGAGCACGGGCGCGCCGGCCGCCTGGCACACGCGCGCGGCCTTGGTCGCGATCAACGTGGGGAAGTTGATGGCGTTGAGCAGCGCGGTCTCGAGCAGCTGACACTCGAGCAAAGGCCCGCGCACGCGCACGAGCGGTTCGTTGCCGAACACGACCGTTCCCTCGGGCACGGCATCGATGTCGACCGTCAAGTGCAGCGCGCGCAAGTGCGCCAGAAAGTCGGCCGTGAAGAGCGGCGAGCCGCCCTCTCCGCGGAGCCCCGCGAGATAGCTGAGCTCTCCTCCCTCGAAGCGGTAATCCTCGATCAGCGCGAGCGCGGCGGCGAGCCCGGCGGCGATCGCGTATCCGCCGCCGAAGGGGCGCTCGCGAAAAAAGAGGTGAAACACCGCGCGGTCGGCGAGCCGCCCGCTCGCGAAGTAGCCCTGCGCCATCGTCAGCTGATAGAGATCGGTGAGCAGCGGCGAGGTCATGCCGCTTGTCTTCCCTCACCGCGTGCGCCGAGACAACCGCCGCCACGTGAGAGTCCCGGCTTTGCCGGAGGATGATGATTTAGCCGCCGTTGCGGGTGGTCGCGCAGCGATAGACGGAGCCCACGCGCCGGCACGTGCCGCTGGCGCAGGTCGTGACCTCGTCGTTCGGGTCGCATTCGTTGCAAGTGGGCGCAGCGTTCCCGATCGACAGACAGAACGGCGTCGCCGTCGTGCAGCCGGCGCTGGTCGCCGGATCGCATACGCCGCACTGGCCGGCGCGCGTACCCTGCGTGATGCAAATGGTGGTTCCGGTTTTGTTCGCGCACGGCGTGTCGGTCGTGCAGGTTGCGCCGCACGCGTAGGTGGTCGTGTTGCAGACCGGGGCGGCTGCGCTCGTGCACTGGGCGTCGCTCGCGCACTGCGCGCATGCGTGATCGATGCAGCTCGGCGTGGCGGGCGTGGCCGCGCAATCCGCGTCGCGCAAACAGGCGACGCAGGTCAGGGTGCTCGTGTCGAACACGGTGCCCTTCGCGCAGTCGCTCGCCGCGCGCGCGCGGCAGGTGGCCGTCGTCGCGTCGCAGATGGGTGCCGTAGACGTGCTGCAGTCCGCGTTGGTCCGACAGCCGACGCAGTAGCCCCGGTGCACGCCTGCGGCCGTTGCGCAGAACGCGGTCGCGCCTGTGCAATCGGCGGCCGTGCAGGCTCGGCAGCCATACTGGCCGCTCACGTTCTTCGCGCATAGCGGCGTCGGAGCAGTGCAGCCGTTCGCGCCGGGAGCGCTCGCGGGCATGCAGCTCGGGGCGGTACCGGCATCTTGCGCGCAGCGGGCCTGCGCGCCCTGGCCGACGCACTCCACGCCCGCGCCGCACGCCAGGCCAGTGCCGGACTCGCACTCGCACGTGCGCCCCGGTCCGCAGAAGGGCGCGGCCGCGCTTGCGCAACCTTGTCCGCACGCGGTGCACTCGCTGCTGCTCACGGCGAAGCAGGTCGGCCCTTTGCCGTCTTCGCGATCACAGCACAGCTGGTTCGCGGCGCAGCCCGCGTGCGTATCGAGCTGGCAGCTCGCCGCGGCATCGCGGCGCCCGGCATCGCGACTGCCCGCGTCCGTCGCGCTTGGCCCCGCATCCACGTGGCGACCCCCGTCGCTCCCAGCATCTCGCGCCGAGCGCGGCGTACCGGCGTCCGTCATCGCGGTGTCATCGTCTCCGTCACCGTCGTCGTCACCGTCACCGTCGTCACCGTCGTCCTGCACCGAATCGGTCGCCGCGTCGTGCGGGGCCAGGACCTCCTTGGGCAACGGTGTGAAATCGACGACAGCTGAACACGCGGCGAGCACGAACACGAGGCCCGCGAGGACGCTCCGCTCCATACGCCACATAAATCTTCCCCTGTCATCGCGGGCGAGTCTTCCAGACGCGCTCGAACCCGCGAAATGTATGCAAGCTACATGCGTCCCGTATCAGACCTGCGGCCTTTGTTCCACTCGCTTCACGCGCCGATGAGCAGCGCTCGCGACGCCAGCGCTCGTGGGGTAACTCACCAGCGGCGGCCGCGCGGTCGTGCGCAGGGGGACGCGAGCGATGGGCTCAAAAAAGAAACGAAGCGCGTGATCTTTTTTCTCGCCGCGCGCCACGTGATTGGAGTGGGAATTGGCCTCGTGTCCAAGGCGAGCTCCGAAGGCGCGAACGGTGAGGTCGAGCGCGCAGATGTGCACGAGCTCGCCAAGCGCGCCAGCGCAGGCGACACCGCAGCCACCGCGCGGCTCCTGCGCCTGGTCGCGCCCGAAGTGCTGCGGGTCGTGCGCGGAGTCATGGGTCCGTACGCGGCGGATGTCGACGACGCCGCGCAACAGGCGTTGATCGGCCTGGTGCACGCGCTCCCTGCTTTTCGCGGCGAATGTGCGCCTGCGGGCTACGCCTGCCGGATCGCGCTGCGTACCGCGCTGGCAGTGCGCAAGAGCGCGCAACGGCGGCGGCTGCGTTGGGACGGTTCGACCGATACGGAGCAGCTGCCCGCGGGCGCGTGGTCGACCCCGCGCTCGGAGGGCGGGCGGCGCACCGAAGTGCTGCGCCGGCTGCTCGAGGAGATCCCCGAAGAACAGGCCGAGGCGCTCGCGCTGCGCACGATGCTGGGCTGGTCGATCGAAGAGATCGCGACCACGAGCGGCGCGCCCGTGAACACGGTGCGCAGCCGCCTGCGCCTAGCGAAGGAGGCGCTGCGTGCCAAAGTCGAGGCCGATCCGTCGCTCGCCGAAGAGCTGGGGGTGGGCCCGTGAAGGTCATCGAGTTTCATCCCGACGAGCTGATCGATCGCGAGCTGCGCGGGACGCTCACCCGCGAGGAGCGAGCGCGGCTCGACGACCATCTCGCACACTGCCACGCGTGCCGGCTGGAGCGCCAGCTGCGCGCAGACTTCGCCGAGGAGCTCGCGCCGCACGCGCCTCCGCGCGACCTGCAGCTGTTCGTTTCCGGGGCCTTGCAGGTCGCGCAGGAGCGCCAAAGCGTCGCGCCGAAAGCGCGCGACGGCGAGGCGGAGCCGCCCGCGCGGAGTCCGCTCCGCCGTTCTCGGCGTTTCGTGATCGCATTCGTCGCTGCGCTCACGCTGGGGGCGGGCTTGGCGCTCGGGCAAGACGGGTGGATTGAAGAAGCTTGGCGCGCGTTGGGGGCGGGCTTCGGGCCGGTGTTCGGTACGAAGCCTCCTGAATCCGCGGCGCGCGCGAGGCCCGCGCGGCTCACCGCGCGGAACCATGCCGTGCGCCCGGTGCCCCCGCCTCCGGTACCCGCGCAGCCGCTGCCCGCACAAGCGCTGCCGAGCGAAGCGGCACAGGCGGCGTCTCCGGTGCTGGATGTGCGCAACGAGTCGATGGCGTCCGACGCAGCGCGCGCGCTGCGGGCGCAGGCGGAGCTCCTGTTCGAGCGCGCCAACCGCGCTCGCCATCAGGGCGATGCGCCCGCAGCGGGCCTGCTCTACCGCGCGCTGCAGGCGCGCTTTCCACGAAGCGCCGAGGCGCGCTTGTCGCTCGCGCTCATGGCGCGCATGCAGCTCGATCAAGGCCACGATGCCGCCGCGCTCGCCAGCTTCGACGCGTATCTGGCGACGCCCGATCGCGCGCTGCGCGAAGAGGCCATGGCCGGGCGCGCGCACGCGCTGGCGAAGCTCGGCCGCACGCGCGCGAGCGAGCAGGCGTTCGCGGAGCTCTTGCGTGCATATCCGGACTCCGCCTACGCCGCGCTGGCGCGGCGCCGCCTGGGGCAGCAGGAAAGCCCGTAATGCGGGCGCGCATGCGCCGCCTGGGCCGCACGTTGCTCCGAAGTCGCACGTCACGGCTCGTGGCATTGCTGCTCCTATGCGCGGGCTCCGCGCCACGGGCGCGGGCGCGCGACGGCGGCACACGCGCGGGCGAGAGGACCGTGCGCCAGGTCGTGCTCGACGTGTGGGCGGGGCCCGAGCATTTCGACGCGGCATCGGAAGAGACCGTGCGCGAGCTGTTGGCGCGCTTGGGGCTCGAGCTCGTGCGCACGGGTGATGCCACGTCTGGGGCGGTGGTCGCGTACGTGCACGTCGAAGCGCTCGGACGCGGCGCGCTGGTGGTGGTCTCGGATGCGCGCGGTCGCGTCGCGCCGGTGCGGCGCGAGGTGCCGCCTGCGCCCACGCGGACGATCTTTCGCGAGACCATGGCGCACGTGATCCTGGGCGCCGTCGAGCCGCTTGCGGCGGAGGAACCAAGCGGCCCAACACCGGCGGAGGGCCGCCCACCGCTCACGCCCGGCGCCGCGGGTGCGCCCGCGCCGAGCGCCGGCGGCCCGTCCGGCGCCGCGCCATCCACGATCGAGAGTGGCGCACCCGTCGTGGAAGGGACGCCAGCATCCGCGCGGCCAGCCGCTGCCGTCGCGCCCGTTGCGCCCGTGTCGGTGCCGGCGGCCTCGACCTCGCCCGAGGTGGAAGTCGCGCGTGCGAACGAAGTGCCTGCGTCTCACGAGCGCCCGCGCGCCTCGGGTTGGGGCTTGGGGCTGAGCGCGCGCGGTGGGGGCGTCCTGCTGGCGGCCGCGCAATTCGCCGCGCGCTTCGACGGCGCCGCGGCGCTCGTGTTCCCGGCGCGCTTT
>CAZYWR010001181.1:0-5286 GCA_964651185.1 uncultured Polyangiales bacterium | reverse complement strand
TACGATCGGCGCGGCTGGGCCGAGTTCGTGCTCTTGATGGATCAAGGCAAGCTCCCGGCCGTTCCGCCCGGCGGCATGTCGTTCTGCGACGCAGAAGAGGTCGCGCGCGCACACATCCGCGCGGTCGACCAAGGCCGCCTCGGGGAGAACTACCTGCTCGGCGGCGTCGACGCGACCTATCTGGAGTTGGCGCAGGCGCTCGGCGAGCTGCTCGGGCGCGAGCCGCCGCGCAAGACCGTCCCCGTGTGGCTGTTCCGGCTGCTCGCGCGCGGCGCGCAGTGGGGCTCGTACGTGACGCGGCGCGCTCCGCCCATCACGCCGGAGATCGCGGCGCGCGGCTCGGCCTTCGTATGCTCGGCCAAGGCCGAGCGCGAGCTCGGCTACCGCGCCGTCCCGCTCGCCGAGATGCTGCGCAAGTGCTGCGATTGGCTGCGCCAGGAGGGCCTCACGCGTTCGCCTGGTAGCGGGGACCCCTGCGGCGCTCACCTCAAGCGAGGAGCCTGATCCGCAGGTCGCCGTCACGCGCAGCAGAGGACCATCCCATGGGGCTTCGTGATCTGCTGTTCGGGAGACCCATCGCCACCGAACAGGCCGAGGACGAGCAGGTAAGCAGCTACGCAGGCGTCCCGATCCTCGGCCTCGACGCGCTGGCGTCCGCTGCGTACGGGCCCGAGGCGCTGCTGACGATGCTGCTCCCCCTCGGCGCGGGCGCGCTGCACTACATGGCGCTGCTCACGCCGTTTACGGTCCTGGTGCTGACGCTCGTCTATTTCTCCTATCGCCAGACCTTGGCCGCGTATCCCAACGGCGGCGGCGCTTATACCGTCGCCAAAGAGAACTTGGGCGTACTGCCCGCGCTCCTGGCCGCGTCGGCGCTGGCCGTCGACTACATTCTCAACGTCGCGGTGGCGGTCGCAGCGGGGGTCGGCGCGCTCGTCTCCGCTGTGCCGGCCCTGCTCCCGCACACGCTCTCGCTGTGCCTGAGCGTGCTGGCCCTGCTCACGCTGATCAACCTGCGCGGCGTGCGCTCGACCGGGCTCGCGTTCATGTTGCCGACCTACGTCTTCATCGCCTGCATGTTCGCGATGATCGGGTACGGCTTGCTCCAAGCGCTGCTCGCCGGCTGGCGGCCCGCCCCGGCTGCACCGCCGCCGCCGGTTCGTCAGGCCACCGAAGCGGCTTCGCTTGCGCTGGTGATGCGGGCGTTCGCGAACGGCAGCACCGCGCTGACCGGCGTCGAAGCCGTGAGCAACGGCGTGCCCATCTTCCGCCAACCGACGATCGTCAATGCCCGCCGTGCGCTGACGATGATTGTAGGCATTCTCGTGATCTTACTCGTCGGCGAGACGTGGCTCTGCAACCTGTACCACGTGACCGCGACTCCGCCCGGAGAAGCCGGTTTCCAGAGCGTTCTGTCCTCGCTGCTCGCCGCCATCGCAGGCCGCGGCGTGTTCTATCGCGTGGCGATGGCCAGCATCATCGTCGTGCTCTTGCTCTCCGCCAACACGAGCTTCGCCGATTTCCCGCGCCTGTGCCGGATCCTCGCGACGGACCGCTTTCTACCGGAGCTGTTCGTGCACCGCGGGAGGCGGCTTACCTTTTCTTACGGCGTGCTGTTCTTGAGCGCGGCGTCGGCGCTCCTGCTCCTCGCCTTCGGCGGGATCACGGACGCGCTCATCCCGCTGTTCGCGATCGGCGCGCTCAGCGCGTTTACCATGTCTCAGATCGGCATGGTCGGTCACTGGCGCAAGAGTCGGGAGCGACACGCCCGCCACTCCATGATCATGAATGCGCTCGGCGCGCTCGCCACCAGCCTCACCTTACTGGTCGTCGTGATCGCCAAGTTCACCGAGGGCGCATGGGTGACCGTGCTGCTGGTCGGGGCGATCGTGGTGCTGCTGCGCAAGATCCGAGCTCACTACGACATGATCGAGGCCTGCATCGAGACCGAGCTGTCGCTCGAGGCCGGGCCGTTCGAGCCGCCGCTCGTGGTGGTCCCCTTGCGACGCTGGGACGCAGTCGCCCTCAAGGCGCTGCGACTTTCGCTTCGCTTGAGCAACGACGTCACCGTCGTCCAAGTGCTCACGCAAGATCGCGAAGTCGAAAACCTCAGCTCGCGTTGGGATGCGCTCGCCGAGCGGCCCGCGCGAGAAAAAGGCTTCGTCGCGCCCCGCTTGGTGGTGCTGCGCTCGCATTACCGCGAGCTGTTCGGGCCGCTGTTGCGCTTCATCCAACGGCTGGTCGCGGAGCATCCGCAGCGCCAAGTCGCGGTCGTCGTTCCGGAGCTCGTGGAGCCGCGCTGGTATCACTACTTGCTGCACAGCCCCACGTCCGCGCTCCTCAAGGCTCTGCTGCTGCACCGCGGCGGCCCCCAAGTCGTGATCGTCGATGCGCCGTGGTACCTCGAAGCAACCGGCCCGGAGCAGGCGCTGCTCCATGGTAAGGGCCGGTGGCGGCGGCGCTGGGGTCGTCGCACGGTGGTGGCTCAAGGAGATCCGCGAGGGTCCTGAGCTAGATTTGGCGGAGAGATTTCGGGTCCGCGGTCGATCCTGCTGCGCACGGCGCGTCGCAAGGGCGCGTGGCGCTCGCCGAGCTCACTTGCGCGCGTCGCACTCGTCGCGCCGGCGTAACCACGCCATCGTGAACGCGAGCCCCTCCTCATCGCGACCGACTCATCGGCTGGATCCGGCAGAACTACCCCTGGATGCGCGTGATCGGAAACTCCGGCGCTTCCCGTGGGTCTCGTGGGTCAGGGCTCCGTCTTTTCGAACACCAGAAAGCGGTATTCGAGCAGGCCCCCCATCAATCCGAACTGGAGGCCGTTGCCTCCAATCCAGGAGCGCCATAGCTGGCCAGGGATCGGCACATGACGGCCGGCGGCGACGAGCACGCTGAGCAGCTTGTCGCGCGGCCGGCGCAGCTCGAGGAACGGGGTGAGGTCGTCGTTTCGCGACAGGTGCAGATGGTGGCGTGCTGCCGCTTGCGCCGCCGCGCCCGGTGTCGAAAGCGAGCTGACCAACCATCCATAGCGAAAATCATCGAGCCATCGCGCCTCGCGCGCAGAGCGCGGATGCGCACCTCGCTCCGTCAGGAAATCGTCGCATACGACAAGCTTCCCCCCCGCACGTAAATGCGCGGATGCTTCGCGAAAGAACGCGTCAGCGGTAGGGCTGAGCACGAACGACTCGATCGCAAACGCCAAATCGAAGCGCCCCAGATCGGCGGGAAGCGCCGTGAAGGAGGCCTCTATGCATCGCACGTCCGCCAAACCCGCGGCTTCCAACCGGCGCGTCGCCTGGGCGACTTGAACGGGGCTGATGGTAACTCCCAGTCCCTCGAGCTTCACGCGAGACGAGAGATAGATCAGACTTGCACCGAGTCCGCAGCCGAGGTCGAGCAGACGCGGCACCTCGGGCTCGGTGATCGCCATGCCCTTCAACTCCGCTAAAATCAGATCATCGACATAGCGAAACGCATTGTCTCGCGACGGTACACCCGGCCCCCAGACCGCCCTATGGATGGATGCGCCGCCTTGCCCTAGCTTTTCGAAGGCCGCGGTGTTCTCGTCGTAGTAGGTGCGCAGCTCATCAGGCGTGAACGCGGTCGGCCGTGGAGACATGCGCGCATGTTACTTCATGCGCGCTGCTGCCGGGATGCCTGTGGGCCCAGAACGCCAACGGCGCGAACGTTCGTCTTCCGCGGCCGCTCATTGACTCGCGAGTACGCGATAGCCTTTGCCGCCGAGCAGGCGCTCGTCGGCCGTGACCAAGGTCAGGTCGTACACCGCGGCCACGCGCTAATGGCGAGAACCAGAGCTCGGTCGTGGTCGCCAGCTTGCGACGTACGCGTGGAGCGATGGCACGCGACTGACTCGGCGGCCGGCGCAGCACTACAAGAACCGCGCGCCCCTACATGTCTCGTGCTGTCTAGTTTAGGGCCGGACTTGCCTTCGCTTAGTCCACATCCGATTGGCCCCATTGGCCCCCCATAACCGAGGAGACCCCAGCTTGAGCTCCAACACGTTCACATGGCGCGTCGGCCCTAGTCTCGACAATACTGCCGGAGAAGGCTGCACTAGAGAGCCCGAAGTTGATTTGGATGTAGAGCAAACATGAGCCTTGCTCAACGTTGGCTCCATACGTTCCGCGAATTTCGGCCGCTGGAGCTCCAGCTACGCTACCCTGAACGTGATCTCGATCCACTACCGCAAGCTCGACCGGGAAGAAGGTTTCACTTAAACGTCCATCGTCTGTGGCAATTCTGATCTGAGCGACTATCGCTACGTGATCGAAACAACTACGCGCAATCGCGAGCGTAGCGTTGGGATCATCGTGCGACTGCACCCAATAGCCTCTTTCATCTGCAAAAGACATCGTTAGCGTGGAATGCGTTCCATCGTTCCAAGCGATTGCCGCCGTTCGCTGCGTAGACGTAAGCGGCAGAACTTCCTTAACGCTATACCCAAGCGGAGTTGGACTGTCAGCATCAAGTTCGCTCTTCGTTTCCAAGCAACCGTTGGCGGTATCGATTGACCGTTTTCCATCGCTGCCATGACACCCTGCGCCAAACACCGCCAGGGCCATTCCCATCCGAACCGCGAACGGACCTCGACGCGCAAAGGTCATTTGCACTCCTCACAATCCAACACGTTGAAGCGCGGATCGCCAAAGACTCCTTCACGATCAGCAAGTGATATCCGCATAACAGAATGTTGGGGATCTTGCACCCGGCTAACGTCGGCTCAGGGCGAGCTTCACTCGCAGCCGCCGTCCATGTATGCCACGCCACAGCACATCTGAAGCCGATCACGCCGCGCGTTTTACCTCGCGCACGAGCTCTCTCAGCGCCTTGATGCGCGCCGGGTCGAGCTCGGCGTTGCCGTAGCGGGCCTGCACGTACGCGTTGGTGAGATGCTCGACCGCCGCGGCGCCCTCGAAGCCGCGTTCGCGCAGCGCGCGCGCGTGGGCTTCGGGCGTGACGTTGGGCGGGCGCTCGGCGCCTCGCCGGCGCAGGATCTGTTCGAGCTCGCGGTAGAGGCGTTGCGCCGTCAACGCGGAGGGCGAGAGGCCGCGCACCTTGCGCGCCTTGCGCAGGCGCCGGAACGCGACGTACACCGCCGCGGCGATCGCCGCGAGCAAGAGCGCGGCGATCGGCAAGGTCCGCTCGCCTGCGCCGGAGCCGCTCGTGCTCGGCGTGCGCTCCACGCTCGATGCCGCGCCGCCCGGCCAATTGAGGCCGCGGAAGAAGTCGCGCAGCTTGCGTAGAGCACGCAGCTGCGCGCGCAGA
>CAZYWR010001180.1:0-1552 GCA_964651185.1 uncultured Polyangiales bacterium | reverse complement strand
GCGAGCGCGAGCGGCGTCACCAGCTTCGACGAAGCCGAAGCCCGCGCTCTCCATGGTGTACTCGGGGAGGCGCGCGCCCACGTCGGCGTGACGGCGCCGAAAGCACTCCTGGGCGAGTCGTTCGACGCGAGCGGCCTGGTGCAGGCCGCGACGGGGCTCGACGCGTTGCGCGCCGGGGTCGCGCCGCCCATCGCCGGCTTGCGACGAGCGAGCGTCTCGGGGCTCCGCTATCTGACCGCGGCGAGTGAAGTCGGCGGCGAATATCTCTTGTTGACGTCGATCTCTCATGCGGGCGCCTGCTCCGCCCTGGTACTTTCGACAACCCATGAACGAACCTGACAGTCAGAGCCGCGAACCTGCGGTGGCGATCGTGACCGGTGGCTCGCGCGGCATCGGCCGGGGTATCGTGCAGCGCTTGGCGCGCGCGGGGCTCGAGGTGCGCTTTACCTACGTGAGCAACGAGCAAGCCGCGCGCGACCTGGTCGACGAGCTGGCGGCTGCCGGCCAGCGCGCGCTCGCCGTGCGCGTGGACAGTCGCGATGTCGCCGCGGTCCGCGGCTTGGTGGATCAGACGATCGAAGAGCGCGGCCGGCTCGACTTGCTGGTGAATAACGCGGCGATCACACGTGACCGCCTGCTGGTGCATATGGGTGACGACGAATGGACGGATGTGATCACGACCAGTCTGAACGGACTGTTCGGCGCCAGCCGCCCCGCAGCCAGGCAGATGATGCGGCAGCGGTCCGGCAGGATCGTGAACGTCACCTCCGTCTCGGGCCTCGTCGGGATCGCCGGCCAAACCAACTACTCGGCGGCCAAGGCGGCGATCATCGGCTTTACGCGCTCGCTGGCGAAGGAGCTCGCCCCCTCGGGCGTGAGCGTGAACGCCGTCGCGCCCGGCTTCGTCGATACCGACATGCTGGCGGGATTCACGCCCGAACAGCGCAAGGCCTCCATGGCCCGGGTGCCCATGAAGCGCTTTGGAACCGTGGACGAGATCGCCAATTTGGTCGGGTACCTGGCGCTTGAGGCTCCAGCCTTCCTCACGGGTCAGACTCTCGTGATCGACGGCGGCATGACTTGTTAGCGCGGTGCGTCGTCGCGTCGGGCTTCCGCCGCGCGCGGGCAGGGCAAAGAATTGCCATTGTGATCCATGGGCTTACGTCGATTGTTTGCGCGCGTGCTGCGCGCTCGGTGGCGAGAGATCGGGGGGTCGCGCCGCCTACACAAAGGTAAGGAAAGCTCCTGATTTGGAGTCCACTCAATCAGACTTTGCGCTATAGTCTCAGCTCGAAAACGGGAGCGAGCGCATGCGGTGGGCGCGGTGGCGAATGGCGAGCGAGCCGGGGTCTTGTCTCCCGGAGCCTCGGCCTCATCAGTCCGCGCACGCGGCCGGGCGCGTCCCTCCGCCGGTCCGCTTCGACCCAAGAGACCTTCTGGCTCAGCTGACCGCCCGACTTCGGCTCTATCCGTGCAACCACGTCGGGCGTGGCGTTCGCGTTTTCGGCAACATCTGCTTCCCCAGCGACGGCGAGATTTGGCTCGGTGATCG
>CAZYWR010001179.1:0-5456 GCA_964651185.1 uncultured Polyangiales bacterium | reverse complement strand
TGGCGCCAGCGCGCGAGCGCCTCGAAGCCGACGACGGCGCCGCTCGCCAGCTCGACGATCGGCTGCTAGTAAACCTTGAGCTCGCCGCGCTGGAGGGCGGCCCGCAGCGCGCTTTCGAGCTGGAGCCGCTCGACGGCGCGTTCGTGCATGCGCGCGTCAAAGCTCACGAGCTGGCCGCTGCCGCGCGCCTTGGCCTCGTACATGGCCGTGTCGGCGTCGCGCAAGAGCTCGTGTGCATCCGTGATGCTGCCGTCGCCGACCGCGATGCCGATGCTGGCGCTCGCGATTACGTCGTGGCCGCTGAGCGGGAGCGGCAGCGCCAGGGCGCGTTGCACGCGTTCGGCCACCCCGCGCGCGTCCTCGAGCCCGCTCACGTTCTCGAGCAGCAGCATGAACTCGTCGCCGCCGAGCCGGGCGACGGTGTCGCCCGGACGCAGGCAGCTCTCGAGCCGCTGTCCCAACGAGACCAAGAGTTCGTCGCCCGCCACGTGGCCGAGGCTGTCGTTCACGAGCTTGAAGCGGTCGAGATCGAGCAACACGATGGCGAAGTGATGGTTGGGGTTGCGGCGCGCGCGCGCCAGCGCATGGGTGAGGCGGTCCATGAAGAGCGCGCGGTTCGGCAGCCCGGTGAGCGCGTCGTGAAAGGCGTGATGCCGGAGCTGGTCCTCGGAGCGCTTGCGATCCTGAATGTCACTCAACCAGCCGCAGAGCCGTGTGCTCCGGCCATCGACGCGCGCGGCCATCCCGCGCGCCAGCACCCAGCGCCAGGAGCCATCGCGGCGGCGCACGCGGTGTTCGTTCGCGAAGCGCTCGCCCTCGCCGCCGAGGTGGGCGTCGATCGCGGCGCGCAGGTCCGGCAAGTCGTCCGGGTGCACGCGCGCGAACCACTCGCCGGGCGAATTGCCGAGCTCGTGCGCAGCGTAGCCCAGGAGCTGGGCGAAGGGCCCGGAGTAGCTCACGCGGTCCGTCCGCAAGTCCCAGTCGAACAGACCGTCGCCCGAGCCTTGCGCGGCGATCTCGTAGCGCTCGCTGTCGCGGCGCGTGCGCTCGATCGCTCGCACCTTCCGATCGCGCGCGAGGCCTAAAGCCACGCCGATGGCCGGGACGGGCAGCATGAACGCGAGCTCGACCCCTTCGCGGCCGAGACCGGCACCGAGCGCGACCAGCCCCGCAGCGGTCCAGGCGGCAGCGCGCGTGCCGTAGAGAGCTGCGGCGCACAGCACGGGCACCGCCATCCAGGGTGCGATGAGCGCGCCCTCGCCGCGAAGGAGCACGATCGCGAGCGCGTAGCCGAGGCATGTGCCCGCCAGCGCGAGTCGTCCGCTCCACCCCCCAAGGCTACGCCAGCCCCGCATCATTTTGATTCTACCCAAGCTTCTCCAAGTTTGCCTGCACGTGGGAGCTCGCCTGCAGCGCTCGCCACGGTCAAAATCGCGCACGGGCGCCGGCACGAATAGGAAAGGACGACGGCCAGGGATGAACAAGCGCGACAAAGCGGAGAGGATCCGCCTGCAGCTCGAGGGGCTCTATCCGGAGCCGCCGATCCCGCTCGGTCACGAGGATCCGTTCACGCTCTTGGTCGCGGTCCTCCTCTCCGCGCAGACCACGGACGCGCGCGTCAACCAAGTCACGCCCGCGCTCTTTGCGCGTGCGCGCACGCCCGCGATGATGAGCCGGCTCACGGTCGAGGAGATCCACCGCTATATCCAGAGCTGTGGCTTGGCGCCCACCAAAGCCCGCAACCTGGCCGCGCTCTCGCGCATCTTGCTCGAGCGTCACGGGGGCGAAGTCCCCGCCGATTTCGCGGCCCTCGAGGCGCTGCCCGGCGTCGGCCACAAGACCGCCAGCGTGGTCATGGCACAGGCGTTCGGCGTGCCCGCGTTTCCCGTCGACACCCACATCCACCGCCTCGCCGCGCGTTGGGGGCTTTCCGACGGCTCGAACGTGGCGCGCACCGAGGCGGACCTGAAGCGCCTGTACGCGCCCGAACACTGGAACGCGTTGCACCTGCAGATCATCTACTTCGGTCGCGAGCACTGCCCGGCGCTCCGTCACGATCCCGAGGGCTGCCCGATCTGCGCGTGGGCAGCCGCGAAGCGCGGCCGGGGCACGTCGACGCGCGCGCTTCCGCGCGCGAGCGGAGTGAGAAGGAACGCACGCTTGCGGGCCTGACCTGAGGTGCGATACCTGAGGGCAACTTCCCCGACGGAGCAGACATGAGCACATTGCGTGAACGAGTAAGCGACCCCGCCAAACGCAAGCAGGTGATCGAAGAGGCGACTCGCGTGATCGACGCGGAAGTGTCGGAGAAGACGGGCTTGGGCGGTATGGCCATCAAGGCGGCCTACGCCATGGCCAAGGGCCTGGCCCCCGGCATGATCGCCAAGATGTTGGACCACCTGATGAACGATTTCCTCGACGCGCTGCAGCCTTTCCAAGACGAGGCGCAGCAGAAGGGAATTGGTCTGCGCAGCCTCCTCGACGGCCGCCGCGCCGAGGCCGCCAACGCGCTGCTCGCGATCACCGATCAGCGCGCGGTGGGCGAGTCGGGTCCGCTGAAGAAGGGCTATGAAAAGCTACGCCCGGCCGCGCAAAAGCACGTGGAGCAAGCCATCCCCCGGCTCTCCGATCTGATCACGAAGATCGCGGCGTAGCCGGCGGCCCGCAGCTCGCTGCGGCGCCCGTACTGCGCGGCGTAGCGTGTAGATCAGCGCCACGTGAGCGTGTACGAAAGCACGCTGTTGTGCATCCACGGGCGCTCCTCGATGTGGAGTTGCGGCTCCTGGGCGCCGGCGTGCTCGGCGAGCTCGAGCGTGAAGCCCATGATCGAGTGGCCGTGGCAAGCAGACATATCGGGGTAGCCGGTGATGCGCACGCGTACGCCGTGTTCGCCCTCGCGCGCCGGCAGCGGCGCGACGGTCACCTGCCCGAAGTTGTATTGGTCTCCCCAACGTCCCGGAAAGCGCGACAGCGTCTCCAAGGGATCGCCGGGAACCACCAAGATCTCTGGCGCTTGCGCGATGCGGATGCGGGCGTGGTTGCGGCCCATGCCCTGCGCGGCGAGCTCGCTTCCGTCGAACACGAAGCGGTGCACCACCTGCAGTAAGCTGTCGAACACCTTGAGCGAGTACCAGGTCGACGGGGAGATGCGCCGGCGCAAGAGGTCCTGCTCCCAGTCGCCGAGCTCGGGCAGGGGCCGCTCGCGCCGGTGTGCGCGCAGGACGCGCAGCACGGTAGCGAGATTCGTCCCTCGGACCAGCCGCTCCTTCATGGCACCCGCTTATAACGTAGCGCCCGCGAAAAAAGGGGCCGCTTCGTGTGCTTTCGCGGTGGGACAGGAGCCGGGCCCGCCAGGTTAGGCGCGGGCGGTCACGGCTCGCGATGGCGGTGCGGCTGCAGTGCGGCGACCACCCGGTCGAGCTCGTCCTCGAGGTCGTCCAGCAGTCGCTCGCAGCGGCCTAGCTCACCCGCGTAGCCGTGCTGCTCAATCTGTTTGCACACGTTCACCATGCGCCGAGCGCCAAAGTACGCCGCCTGCGATTTGAGTTTGTGCGCGGCGCGCGCGACCGACTGCGCATCTCCGTCGGCGTAGGCTGCGCGCGCCGTGCGGTAGATCTCGGGAGTCAGCGTCAAGAAGAGCTCGATGATGTCGTGCACGAACGAACGCGCCGTGTCGCCCGTCTTGGTGTCGCCTAAGCGGAGGAGCTCCGTCAGGTCGACCGGCGATTCGATCTGCATGTTGCGGAGGTTGGAGCGCGGTTCACTCACGGACATGTCCGTGAGCATAACGGGTTGACGCGGCCCGCTGGAACGCCTCGATGCACAGAAAACGCCGGTAGGGCTGCGCCCCACAGCCTTGTCTCGGGATGGCCTCAGCTCGACGGCCCGGCGTGCTCGGGCAACCCCGGGCCGAGCGCAAAACGCTGTTCGGCACTGCCGTAGGCCTTGGGGGTCAGTTCCAGCACCGTGTGCAGGGGGATGCTCAGATGTGGAATCTGCTCGGGTTCGCGCCCCATCAAATACCCATAAATCGCGCGTAACACGGCTTGATGACTGATGATTAGAATGGGGCGGCGCTGGCGTTCGAGCTCGAGCACGACCGGCTCCACCCGCTGGATCACGTCCATGTAGCTCTCGCCTTGCGGGTAGCGGTAACCGAGCTTGTCGCGCGAGCGCGCCCGCCACTCCTCCGGGTACCGCTCCTTGATCTCCGCGTACGTCAGGCCGTCGCAAACGCCGGCTTCGATCTCGTTGAGCGCCCGCCACTGCAGCGTTTGGCGGCCCAGAATCACGGCGGTCTCGTGGGTGCGTACGAGCGTGCTGGTCCAGACTTCGGGGTCGCCGGCGGGCGCGATGCGCTCGTCGTAAAAGCGCTTGAGGTTGTGCGCGTAGGCCGTGCCGAGCTCGGAGAGGTGTGTGTTGCCGCCGATGCGGCCGACCACGTTGTACTCGGCTTGTCCGTGGCGCGTCAGCCAGATCGGCCGCGGCACGTTGTGCAGATTGACGAGGAACGAGACCAGCCGCGAAGGGAGGTAGCCCGTGATCATGTTGACGTGCAGCTGGCGGCCCACGTCGATGAGCTTGATGTAGCTGCCCTCGCCCTCATCGACCGGCTCGTACACGCGCGCGTAATGCTCGATGCGCGCGCGGAAGTCGGCGACCGCCAAGTCGGGATCCATCCCTTGGTAATCGGGCGAGTCGAGCTTGGTGGCGCGCACGTTGGCTTCGACCGTGGCTTCGTCGCATAGCGACTCGATGAAGATCACGCCCACTCCTTCGCGCTCGCAGCGCGCGCGGATGAGCGCTCGCCGTTCGCGCGTGCTGTTGGTGGCGTCGTAGATCGCGACCTCGCCGCCGCCGGCGAACCAGCGCAGCATGTCTTCGAGCGCCATCAGCGCGACCTCGGTGCGCTGGCGCACGCCTTCGGCGTTTTGCGGGTCAAAGAAGGCGTGTGTCTGCTGGCTGCCGATGTGCTCGCGCCGGTAGTTGCCCACGTTGAACAGCGTGGTTTTGTGTCCGAGCCAGTTCAGGTAGCGCATGATCTTGCGCGCCACGTAGGTCTTGCCGCGCGCGGGCAGGCCGACCATCACGAGCGCGTAGGTGGGGTTGTCGCCGTGGAGGACGGCCATCGCTCAAAGCCCCGTGTGCGGCAGGTCGAGCCGCCTGAGCTGCTCGATCACGAGCTCACCCATGCTGCGGCAGCGCGCGAAGCTCGGCGTGCCGTAGTGCTCGCACAGCTCCTGGCCGAGCTGCGCGACGTGCTCGCGCGGCGCGATGTCGTCGTCCGCCATCACGCCCAGGATGTCGTGCAGCCGATCGTGCGCGGACTTGACGCGCCGGCGGATCAAGGTGCGCTCCTCTAGCTGGTATTGACGCACGGTCTCGCGCGACATGCACTTGATGCCGAGGAAGATGATGGGATTGTTCTGCTTGAAGTACTGCGGCAGATACACTTG
>CAZYWR010001178.1:0-1845 GCA_964651185.1 uncultured Polyangiales bacterium | reverse complement strand
CTTCTTGGTGACCAGATCCACGAACACGCGCCGCGGTTGGAACAACATGACGATGCCCGGCCCGAGGTTGCGGCTGCGGCGGTTGACGTACGCAGGGCTGCAGCCGACCACGAACATCTCGGTGTCGAACGCCGTGTATTCCCAGGCCGCGTCGTCCACGCCGACGCGCGCCGAGGCCGCGCTCGCGCGCGCGAGCCCGCGCTGGGCGACGTCCGCGTCGTGCAAGTGCTGCAGCACCTTCCAGCAGAAGGCGCGGTAGCTGTCGAAGTCGAGCGGCACGGCCTCCGGCTCGAAGAACAGCGCCAGGTTCGCGCGCTGGAACTGGCGCTCTGCCGACAGCTCGCAGAAGTGCTGCATGCTCTCGGCCAGCAAATGGAAGTCGTCCTGCTTGGCGAACGTGTAAAACATCTCGCCGTTGCGCTCGGCGCGCGTGCCGAAGAAACACGGATACGCCGGGTGGATCACGTGACCGCGGAAGGTCTCGTACGAGCTCTGGAGCCACGCGGGCGGATGCGCGAGGCCCACCTCGCGCCCCACGATGATGCGGCTGGTCCACGGGGTCACCGGCGCCTTGCTGGACCGGCGGACTTCGTTCATCGACATGACGTCTCGCTTCTTCGGGTAACGGCGCGCCTACGCGGTCAACGCGGCGCCCTCGGGATCGAGCTCGGCGCGCAGCGGCTCGATCCATGCCTCGGGAACGATCGGCTGGTGGTACACGCACTCGTCGGACTCGATCGAAGAGCCGTGCAGACGGCCTTCGGGGACCAGCACCATCTCGCCGGGCGCGAGCCGCAAGGTCATGCCGACGTTGCCCCAGAACACCATGTTGCCGCGCTCGATCACGACCAGGCGGTGATCGTCGTGCACGTGCGTGGTCGAGCACATCTCGCGCGGCTCGACGAAGGTCTCGCGATCGATGTCGGGCCGCTCCGCGCGGATGCGCTCGTCGATGCGCTGCGCGATCACTTGGTGCGTGTCGACCGAGGACAGCCAGCGCAGCTGCTCGCCGAGGTTGCGCCGCGCCACCTCGCCGAAGCGCGTCGCCAGCGCGAGGCCGTGCGCGACCTCCGCCAGCCCCCGCGCGCCCCAGCGCTTCTCCACCACGGAGAGCGCGCGCGCGAAGCGCTGCACGAGCTCGGGCTGCTCGCCGGCGCGGCCGAGGACCGGCTTGATCTCGGGCAGGCCGAGCGCGCTCGCGCCAATGCAGAGCTGGCAACCGAACGCGAGCCAGTCCGCCTCGGCCGCGAAGGCGGCGCCGTAGGCGCGCAGCGCGCGATCCGGGCGCCGCGTCAGCGCGTACAGCAGATTGCACGAGCCGAGGCTGGTCGACAGATAAAACTGCCAGTACGAGTGCTGCTGCTTGTCGACCTCGCAGCGCGCCGCGACGCGCTTCACGTCGGCGTCGGGCAGGCTCGGAACCACCAGGCGCGGGCACAGCTCCGGCCCGAGCGGCTCGAAGAAGCGAGCGCCGTGCGCGCGCGCGAGCGCCGCGCGCTTCGACGCCGCGAGCGCCCAGTTCTGCACCAACGCGTAGCGCAGGCCTTGCTCGACGTAGCCTGTCTTCTGCAGCCGCGCGAAGATCACGCGCCAATGCGCGGCCTGCGCGTCGAGGTGCGCGAAGAGCTGCCCCGGCAAGTCGCGCTGCTCCCCCAGCGGCTCACGCTCCAAGAAGTCGAACGAGAAGGCCTCGAGGAAGGGCAGGATCTGCATGGCCGTCAGGCGGTGCTCTTCGTCGCAGAACGCGGCCACGCGCGCGAAGCTCTCGGCGCTGCCGTCGCGCGGCAGCCCCGCCATGTCGAGCTCGTAGATCGAGAGCAGCATCCGCTGCGCCGCCAGGAACGG
>CAZYWR010001177.1:0-6262 GCA_964651185.1 uncultured Polyangiales bacterium | reverse complement strand
AAACGCAGCGTCGTTCACCGCCGAGGTCATGAGCACCGCGTCGAATGTCTTGCCTCCATCGCGGCTCAACATGAGCCGCTCGTCGACGTAGCCCGGGCTCGAGCTCCCGGTCTTTGCCAACAGGACGTCGCTCTGCGTCGGATGGATCGCGAGCAGGTTCAAGCTGAGCTCGTCTTCGGTCAGCATCACCACGTTGCGCTCCCAGGTCTGGCCACCGTCTCGCGAGCGCGCGATGTACTGCTGTTGCACGGGCGCCGGCATGCGCACGATCTGGGTGCCTGTGGCGTAGAGGAGCGATGGATCCTGGGGCGCGATCTTCAGCGTGCGCGTGTAGTCCTGATCTTCCAGCGCGGCCAACGTGGTCCAGGTGTTGCCGCCGTCGTGCGTCACGCGAATGGCGCTCTGCCCCGTGGCGAAGGTCGCGGCGAAGAGCGTGTCGGGCTGGCCGGGCAGCTGCGTCAAGGCGGGCACGAGCATGCCGGTAAGCGGAGGCATCGCCGTCCAAGTACAGCCTTCATCCGTGGTGAAGAACAGGCCTTGGCTGGTCGCCGCCAGCAGCGCGCCGTCGCCGCGATAGGCCGCGTGCGGCTCTTCGCCAGTATTGATGTGCAGCGCTTCGATGCACATCAGTCGATAGTCGGGCTCGTCGGCCTCGCCGAACATCAAACCGCGGTTGGTCACCAGCACCAGCTCGCGATCGTTTTTCCAGACGATGCGGTACACCTGCGGCGGCGCGTGCGCGAGTGCCGCTGGCGCCGAGAGCATGCCGACGCTGACGCACGCGGCCGCGAGCGGCGCGCGAATGGACCAAGGCCAAGACATCGAGGACTTCTCAGGGGAGCTACAAAAGACTTTACGCCGCAGAGGGCTTTCGCGGCGCTTCCTGGCCGCGGAAGTAACGAGTGGGGTTTTCGACCAACAGCGTGTGCACCTCGGCGTCGGAGAGTCCGCGCTCTCTCAGCCGCGGCAGGATGCGCTTGAACAGGTGCGTGGGCTCCCACTGCGGGAGCGCCCCGGCGATCATATCCGGATGGATCGCGGTGCGCCCGTCGAAGGCGGGCCGTCCGAGCCATGCGCCACAGGTCGCGTCGTGCGACAGGCACACGGAACGCAAGTAGCCCGCCTGAATCATCTTCCACACGCTGTCGATGCGCTGCTCGTCGGGCAGGATGGTCTCGATGCCGAAGCGGTCGAAGCCCACGTAGGCGCCGCGATCGGCGAGCGAACGATGGTACGCGTGGTCTGCGCGCCCATCGGAGTGGCCGACCAGAATGCGATGCGGGGCCACACCCGCTGCGGTCAATGCCGCGATCTGCTCGAGCCCGCAGCTCGCCTCATCCGTATGCGTGATGACGGGACAGCCGACCTGCGCGGCGGCTCGACCTGCCGCGCGCAGCAGCTTCTGCTCGTACTCGGTGACCGCGTGCGCGCCGGTCGCCACCTTGACCACGCCCGCGCGAATGCCCGTGTCGCCGATGCCTTCTGTCAGCTCGCGCACGTAGATCTGGGCGATCTCTTCTTCGGGCAAGGCGTTGAACGTGTAGACGATCCCTTGATCCTGTTTGTAGGCGCCGGTCGCGCACACGATCTGTATGCCGGAGCGCTGGGCCGCCTCGGCCATGAACTCCACGTCGCGCCCGAGATCCATCGGACACGGGTCGAGGAAGCTGTTCACGCCCAACGAGCGCAGCTCGAGCAGCTTGTCGACCGCCCGGCTGAGCGCCTCGGCGCGGCGGAAAGGCGGCGCCAACGCGTCCATGAACCAGCCCGGAAAGCCGATCAGCAAATGCTCGTGAACCAGGGTCGTGCCCAACTGCTCGGGGGTGATGCGGCCCGTGACGGTATTTATCCAGTCCATGGCGACCTCGCGAGGGGAGACGAAGGCGGTCGACGATCCAGGTCCGCCGAGCACTCTAGATGGGAGTCTCCGATTCGGGAACTCCCATCTCGCCTCTCCATCGACAGTCTCCGCGCAGGAAGCACCACGTCGTAAAATGATAGGCGCGCACGTTCCATTTTCGCGCTTCGCTAGGAGCCCGCATCTGCTGCTCATTCCGTTCCCGCGCGGCGCGTTGGCGCACAGGCGAGCGCAAGCGCTATATCGCGGCGTGGTGGAGCTCCTCGTGCGCCTCGCATACGGGCTGATGTGGAGCGCGCTGATCGCCGGCTTCGCGCTCCGGCGCGGCTCGCTCTCGCGCTCCGGGGCGCTCGCCGCCTTGGCGATCGGCGCGGCCATCTACGTCGGCGGCGGAGGTGCTTGGTTCATCGCGCTGCTGGTGTTTTTCGCGACCAGCACGGCGCTCGGCAAGGTCGGGCGGCGCGCCAAGGAGACGCTCAAGCGCGACTACGAGAAGGGCGATCAGCGCGACGCGGCGCAGGCGTTTGCCAACGGCGGGATCGCTGCGCTCTGTGCGCTCGCGATGTGGATGGATCCGCGTCCCCTCTGGGCCGGTGCGTTCGTCGGGGCGCTCGCCACCGCGAACGGCGATACTTGGGCGACCGAGCTCGGCGTGCTCTCGCGCGCGGCGCCGGTCTCACTCGCGGGCTTGCGGCGCGTTCCGCGTGGCACGTCGGGGGCCATCTCCGCGCTCGGATTGCTGGCGACGGCGCTCGGCGGGCTCGCGATTGGCCTCGTGCCGACCTGCGCGCCGGGCGCGTTCGCGCTTCCCGCGAGCTTGGGCTGCGCGCTGGGCGCTGCGACCGGCGTGTTCGGCGCGCTGGCGGACAGCGTGCTCGGCGCCACGCTCCAAGCCGGATACCACTGTGCGCGCTGCGATCGCGCTACCGAAGCCCGGCGGCACTGCTGCGGCGAGGCGACCACGCAGGTGCGCGGTCACGCATGGTTCGGGAACGATGCAGTCAATTTGGCGGCGACGTTCGCAGGCGCGCTGCTCGGCGCGCTGCTCGTCGCCCGCTACGGATGAGGTGACTTGGGTCGCGACGTTCGCGGGCGCGCTGCTCGTCGCCAGCGACCGATGATCACGCAGGAGGAGGCATCGTATGGAGGCCGCCGTCGTCGATTGGAATCAGCCCGCAGGCGAGCGCCTCGTCTTCACGATCTGACGCATTCCTCTCCACAAGGGACCATCGCGGCGGGCCGGGCGCTTACTCTTGCGCCGTCGCGGAGAGCGCGCGCCCCGGCAGGGGCTTGCGCTTGGCCAGGCGGTCGAGCGCGAGATAGATGACGGGGGTCGTATAGAGCGTAAGGAGCTGCGAGAGCAAGAGGCCGCCGACGATCGAGATGCCGAGCGGACGTCTCAGCTCGGCGCCGAGGCCGGTGCCGAGCGCGAGCGGCACCGCGCCGAGCAGCGCCGCCAAGGTGGTCATCATGATCGGACGAAAGCGTAAGACCGAGGCCTCGTAGATCGCGTCCCGACTGCTCAGGTCGCGCTCGCGCTCGGCTTCGAGCGCGAAGTCGATCATCAGGATCGCGTTCTTCTTGACGATGCCGATGAGCAGGATGATGCCGATCAGCGCGATGATGCTGAGCTCGGTGTGGAACAGCAACAGCGCGAGCAGCGCGCCGACGCCGGCCGAGGGGAGCGTGGACAAGATCGTGATCGGATGGATCAAGCTCTCGTACAGCACGCCGAGCACGATGTACACGGAGAACAGCGCCGCGAGGATCAAGAACGGCTCGTTCGCCAAAGACGCCCGAAAGGCCTGCGCGGTGCCGGCGAAGTCCGCCTTGATCGCGGCCGGCATGTGCACCGTGCGCTCGGCGCGGTGGATCGCCTCGACGGCAGTTCCGAGCGCCACGCCCTCGGCCAAGTTGAAGGAGATGGTGACGGCGGGGAACTGTCCTTGGTGGTTGACCGAGAGCGGCGTCGCGCTGGTGCGGAGCTGCGCCAGCGCGCGCAGCGGGACCTGACCGTCTTGGCCGCGCACGTAGATGTGGTCGAGCGCCTCCGGACCGAGCGAATACTGCGGCGTGACCTCCATCACGACGCGGTACTGGTTTCGTTCGGTGAACAACGTGGCTACCTGGCGCTGTCCAAACGCGTCGTACAGCGTTTCATCGATGGCTTGCGGCGTGATGCCGAGGCGCGCGGCGGTGTCACGATCGATCGCGATCTCGAGCAAGAGTCCTTTGGTCTGCAGGTCGGTGGTGACGTCTTTCAGCTCGGGCAACTTGCGGAAGGTCTCGAGCAGACGCGGCGCCCAGCTGCGCAGCTCCGCGAGGTTCGCGTCTTGCAGCGTGTACTGGTACTGCGTGCGCGAGCCGCGGCCGCCGATGCGTACGTCCTGCGCGGATTGCAGGAACAGGTTCGCGCCCACCACGCGCGCGAGCTTGGGCCGGAGCCGCGCGATCACCTGATCCGCGCTCGCCCTGCGCCCGCCGTCGGACTTGAGGGCCACGAACATGGTGCCCGTGTTCACCGACGAGTTCCCGAAGCCACCGATGAAGGAGACCGAGTGGTCGACCGCGGGGTCGCTCTGCACGATGCGGTTGAGCGCCTCTTGGCGCTGGAACATGGCAGCGAAGCTCGTGTCCTGCGCCGCCTCCGAGGCGCCCATCAGCTGGCCGGTGTCTTGCTGGGGGAAGAGCCCCTTCGGGACGGCCTTGTAGAGGTAGACGGTGAGCACCAAGGTCGCCCCGGCGACCGCCAGGACCAGCCAATGATGCGCGAGCGCCCAGCGTAAGCTGTGGCCGTAACCTCGGGCGACGCGTTCGAAGCCGCGCTCGCTCAAGTTGTAGACCCAGCCGTGCTTCTGGTCCGGCTGGTGGCGCAACAGACGCGCGCACATCATCGGCGTGAGCGTGAGCGAGAGCACCGCCGAGATGGCGATCGCGATGCTCAGCGTGACCGCAAATTCGCGAAACAGCCGGCCGACGATCCCGCCCATCAGCAAGATCGGGATGAACACGGCCAAGAGCGACGCGGTGATCGAGAGGATGGTGAAACCTATCTGGCGCGCGCCCTTGAGGGCGGCCTGTACGGGCGACTCGCCCTCCTCCAAGAAGCGCACGATGTTCTCGGTGACCACGATCGCGTCGTCCACCACGAAACCGGTCGAGATGGTGAGCGCCATCAGGGTCAGGTTGTTCAGGCTGTAGTCGCACAGGTACATCACGCCGAACGTGCCCACGAGCGAGAGCGGCACGGCGACGCTCGGCACCAAGGTGGCGCGCGGGCTGCGCAGAAACGCGAACACCACGAGCACCACCAGGATCACGCTCAGCACCAGCGTGACCTCCACGTCTTCGACCGACGCGCGGATCGTCCGGGCGCGATCGAGCGCGAGCTCGAGGCGGATGGCCGGCGAGATCGACGCGCGCAGCGCGGGCAGGAGCCGCTTGATGCGCTCGATCACCTCGATGATGTTGGCGCCCGGCTCGCGCCGGATGACCAGCAGCACCGAGCGCTTGCCATCGGTCCAGCCGGCCACGCGCGTGTTCTCGACGCTGGTGAAGGCATGCCCGACGTCGCGCAGGCGTACGGCCGCACCGTCGCGATAGGCGATCACCAGATCGCCGTAAGCTTCCGGAGCGAGCAGCTGATCGTTGGCGGAGACGGCGTACTCCTGGCGCGGGCCGGTGAACGAACCTTTCGGGTCGTTGCTGGTGGCGGCGGCGATCGTCGCGCGCACGTCTTCGAGGCTCAGGCCGAGGCCGGCCAGCGCTTCGGGGTCGATCTGAATGCGCACGGCCGGCTGCTGGCCGCCGCCGACGTATACTTGACCCACGCCTTCCACCTGCGCGATGCGCTGCGCGAGCACGGAGTTGGCGGCGTCGTACACCTGACCGAGCGTGAGCGTGTCGGAGCTGAGCGCCAGAATCAGGATCGGCGCGTCTGCCGGGTTGACCTTACGGTAGTTGGGCCGGGTCGGCAGGTTCGCGGGCAGATCGCCCGTGGCCGCGTTGATCGCGGCCTGCACGTCTTTGGCGGCCGATTCGACGTTGCGCTCGAGCGAGAACTGCAGGTTGATGCTGGTGCTCCCGAGCGCGCTGGTGGAGGTGATCTCGGTGATGCCCGCGATGCGGCCGAAGCGCCGCTCGAGCGGCGTCGCCACGGCGGCGGCCATGGTCTCCGGGCTCGCGCCAGGCAGCGACGCGTTGACGGAGATGGTCGGCAGGTCGACGCGCGGGAGCGGCGCGACCGGGAGCTCCAGATAGCCGGCGACGCCTGCGAGCAAGAGCGCCAGCGCGAGCAGGCTGGTCGCCACCGGCCGCCGGATGAACGGCGCCGACAAGCTCATGCGCCGCTCTCCCCAGACGTGCGCTCGTGCGCGCCAGCGCGGGGCTGCACGGAAGTCTGCT
>CAZYWR010001176.1:0-4148 GCA_964651185.1 uncultured Polyangiales bacterium | reverse complement strand
CTCTCGTCGCAGGTGCAGCGCGCGGCGCCGGACGGCATCGCGCTGCGCTTCGAACGCTTGCCGCCACGGATCGAGGACCGGCTGCAGGATCTGGTCGTCGAGAACTACGCGCGCACGCACGCAGATACGGAGCGCTTTTCGTTGGTGATCGAGCCCCGACTCGCGCTCCGCCACGCGCTCGTGCGCGAGCTCGATGCGCTCGGCGAGCGCGCCGTCGGCGTGGCCGCGCCGCTCGACGCCGTACAGCTCTTGCTCGAGCGTGGCGACCGCATAGAAACTGCGTTCGTCGGTTCCCAGCGCGCAGCGAGCCCGAGCTTCGAGCTCATCGAGTTTCTGGCGCGCCATTACCCGCGCATGCGCCGCGTGCTGATCGGCGAACCCCGCGAGCTCGAAGACGCTTGGTTGGCGCAGGCCACGGGACAAGTCGACGGCTTGCTCGAGATGCCTTGCTCCGAGGAAGCTCTGCGGAAGTTCCTGCACCGGATTTCCGCCCTGCCCCACTGAGCGCGCGCACGCACCTTCGCTGCGCGGTACCATGGCGCGCATGCCGATCCGAGCCCGCGCAGTGCGCATTCCCCATGCTGGTGGCCCCGAGGTGCTCACGCTCGACGAGATCGAAGTGCGCGACCCAGGGCCGAACGAAGTGCTGATTGAAGTCGCCGCAGCCGGCCTCAATCGCGCCGATTGCCTGCAACGCCGGGGTGTGTACGCGGCGCCGCCCGGGACCATCGCCGACGTGCCCGGCCTCGAGTTCTCGGGGCGGGCGGCAAAGCTCGGCAGCGAGGTGCGTGAGCTGCGCGTCGGCGATCGAGTGATGGCGATCTGCGCAGGCGGCGCGATGGCCACGCACGTCGTCGCGCACGAGCGCGAGCTGTTGCCCGTGCCGGAGAGCGTCGACCTCGTGCAGGCTGCGGCCATCCCCGAAGCGTTCATGACCGCCTACGACGCGCTGTTTCTGCAGGCCGGGCTCGGCATGGGGCAATACGTATTGATCCACGCGGTCGGGAGCGGGGTCGGCACCGCGGCGTTGCAACTGGCCCGCGCTGCGGGTGCACAGGCGATCGGCACCTCGCGCAACGCCGACAAGCTCGAGCGCGTGAAGGCGCTCGGCCTCGAACACGCGGTGGCCACGGGCGAGCCCCGCTTCGCCGAGCGCGTGAAGGAGATCACACAAGGCCGGCTCGCCCAGGTCGTGCTCGACACGGTGGGCGCGAAATACTTGGCGGAGAACATCCGCGCCGTGGCCATCCACGGGACGATCGTGGTCATCGGTCTCCTCGGAGGCGTAAACGCCGAGCTGCCGCTCGGGCTCCTGGTGCAGAAACGCGCGAGCCTGCGCGGAAGCGTGCTGCGCGCTCGCCCGCTCGAGCAAAAGGTCGCGCTCGCGCAGGCGTTCGTCGGCGCCGTGCTGCCCCTCTTCACACAAGGGACCCTGCGGCCGGTGGTCGAAGATGTGGTCCCGATGGCCGCGATACGAAGCGCACACGAGCGGATGGAGTCAGACGCGCTGTTCGGGAAGCTGGTGCTTACCTGGGAAACGTGAGCGCTCGAGCCAGGTTCACAAACGCTTTACAAAACGCGACCCAGCACAGTCATGTAAATCGAAGAAGTTTCGTAAGTTTTTGGAAAATGCCGCCCTTGACGCGCCACGTCGACCAAGTTAACCATATCGAGCACGTCAAATTGTAAAGAGATGGTGCGTCGAAGCGCGCTGTCCGTGAAAACATGAAGCTCAACCGGCGGGCGACGCGGAGAGTGAACATGGCAATCGAGAAAATCGCAGTCATCGGGTGCGGCCAGATGGGGTTGGGCATCGCCGAGAGTGCGGCGGCCTGCGGTGTAGAGGTCCTCGCCCTCAAGGTCACCGCCGGGGATCTCGAGGCGCCTCGGCGCATACTCGAGACGGCGCTCGACCGCCGCGTCGCCCGCGGCAAGCTCGAGCCGAGAAAGCGCGATGAGATCCTGAGCCACATTCACTTCAGCCAGGACCTCGACGCGCTGGGCAGCGTCGAAATGGTCATCGAGTGCTGCGTCGAAGACGTGCACACCAAGGCCGAGACCCTGGCGCGCATCGAGCACCACCTGGCCCCCGAGGCGCTGCTCGCGAGCAACACTTCGTCGCTGCGGCTGGCGGAGCTCGCGAACGCGCTGAAGCGGCCCGAGCGCTTCCTGGGGCTCCATTTCTTCAACCCGGTGCCGGCGATGAAGCTGGTCGAGGTCAGCGCCACGGCGGAGACGAGCGCCGAGGCGCAGCGCAGCGCGACCGAGTTCTGTCTGCAGATCGACAAGACCCCGGTCAACATTCAGGACACGCCCGGCTACGTGGTCAACCGCTTGCTCGTGCCGTACATGCTGCAGGCGATCGAAACGCTCGAACTCGGGGTGGCGACCGCGGACGCGATCGACGTGGCTATGAAGCTCGGCTGCGGCCACCCGATGGGACCGCTCGCGCTGGCCGACTTGATCGGACTCGACGTGGTGTTCGCGATGGCGAAGACCATGCACACGGAGCTACGCGACAGCCGCTATCGCGCGCCCGCGCTCTTGCGCCGGCTCGTGCTGGCGGGCCACCTCGGCCGCAAGACGGCGCGCGGCGTCTACGACTACACCGACCCGAGCAACCCGATCGTGAACCCGGCCATCGAGATCGACACGATCACCGCCACCGGCACCTGACGGCTTCGGACCGGCCGCGACAATCTTCAGGGCTGTCCCACCTCGGCCAACAGCGCGTGGCGGACGGCATCGTACTCGGCCGTGAGCGACTCGATGATGCGCTCGACTTCGGCGTGTTCGCCCGCGCGAGCGCGCAGCTCGAGCAGCTTGCAGAGCTCGGCGAGGCGGCGTGCACCCAAGTAGCCGCTCGATGACTTGAGCGTATGCGCCGCCTTGGCGGCTACCACCAAGTCGCCCACGTCGAGCGCAGCGCGGACGACCTCGAGGTGGCGCGGCGCCTGTTCGGTGAACATGCGCACGAGGTCGCGGACGAACTCGGGATCACCACCGCCCAGCATATTGAGCTCTTCCAGGGTCCGCCGGTCGAGCACCTCGCCGCTCGTTGGCGCGCGGGCGCCGTTCACGCTCGCAGCTGGACGCGCGGGGCCGAGCAACGGCGACAACGCTTCTCGTAGCCGCTCGGGCGCGACCGGTTTGGTCACGTAGCCGTCCATCCCCGCCTCGCGAGCGCGCTCGCGATCCGAGTCCGCCACGCCCGCGGTCATCGCCACGATCGGTGTGCGCCTGCCGATCTCGCGCGCGCGAATCTGGCGCGCGGCCTCGAACCCGTCGAGCACCGGCATCTGGCAGTCCATCAAAACGATATCGAACGTGCCGCTCAGCGCCGTCTCGACCGCCTGCTGCCCGTCCTCCGCGAGTGCGCAGCTGCAGCCGATGAGCTCGAGCGTCCGCTGCGCGACGCGCCGGTTGACTGGATCGTCGTCGGCCACCAACACGTGGGCCGAAAGCCGGGCCGCGGCGGGCGCAAGCTCCGGCGTCGACTCGCTGCGGCCTTGAAGTGCGGAGAGGCAGCCGACGAGCTCCCCTTGCCGCACCGGCCAGTGCAGCACGCGCGTAGCGTTGCGTCGGAGCTCGTCTTGCAGGCCGCTGCGCACGTCGGCGGGCAAAATCAGCACGATCGGCACCGTATCCGGCTCGGCTGCGCCGCGCAGGGCCGCGACCACGCGCCCTTGCGCGGCGAGGTCGCGCCCCCCCTCGATCAGCACAGCCAAGTAGGGTCGGCCTCGTGCACGAGCGCGCGTCAGGGTGGACAGGAGCTCGGCCTCGCTCGCACATTCAGGCGTGAGGCCCAAGCTTCGGAGCTGCTGGTCGAGCAGCCGCGGCGGCGCGCCGCTCGGCCGCACGATCAGAACGTGCGCACCCGCCACGGCAGCCTCGGCCGAAGTCGGCGTGCGCTGCTCGCCGGGCGCATCGCCCCCGTGCACCGCGCGCACGCTCGCGCTGGCGCGCCCTTCGACGGCACGGCGCTCGTGCGCGCCGCCGCGCCCTTCGATGGCATTCTGCTCCCGCGCGTTTGCGCGCCCTTCGACGGCGTTCTGCTCCCGCGCGTTTGCGCGCCCTTCGACGGCGTTCTGCTCCCGCGCGTTTGCGCGCCCTTCGACGGCGTTCTGCTCCCGCGCGTTTGCGCGCCC
>CAZYWR010001175.1:0-2532 GCA_964651185.1 uncultured Polyangiales bacterium | reverse complement strand
CGACGTCAAGCTCACGCAAAATATCTTCGACCTCGGTGAAGCAGCGCCGGCAGAATAGATCGTCGACAAGACGAATGGCCGCGTCGATTGCTTCGTCCACACGCTCACTCTCGGCCAGCGCGGAAATTCGTGCAAGGCTTGAGCTCGCGGCCAATGTTGGGGGCCGTTCCTCCCTTCGAAAAACACGCTCCAGTCGCACTTGAGCGTCCGCATCGTCAGGCGCCGTCGTGCTGCCAAGATCCATGCACGGTACGAGTTGCATTTACGAATACCTCTCGAGCGTAGATGGCGTAAGGCTGGAGAAGAAGATGGTGTTCTTGATGACTCTGAGCTCGTCAAGAACTCGCGAGTCCATAACTGGCAGGATCGGTTGTGGCCGTTTGGTGAATACGTCGATGTCGAATAGAACCGTACCCCGCTTGGAACTGGGGTCGCTCGGCTCAGTAGCCCAAGTAACCGCGGCGAAACTATCCGGCTCAAACGGAAGCACTACGCGCATAAACGCCTCCGCCACCACTGCGTCTCTGCCTTGCGGACCATCAGGCAATTCTGGCCGTAGCGCGAAGTAATCTTGTACCTTTGCGGGAAGTTCGATCTCAATTCGGTTCACGTATCTCACAGCCGTGCGGCAAATCGAAACGGGCCGTACAGTACCGACGTAGTTAGACCAGAGGCCGCAGAACTTTGCAAAAAGATCGTGCCAATTCGTGTACCCCTTGAGCCGGCTCAGCGTCACGCGGTTGGCGAAGATGCGTGCGGCCCATAAACCATCAGTGGAAACAAGCACAACTCCCTGTCCCGGAATTGAGGTCGTGGAAGCTGTGGGCGCTCCGTGGCCGGCGCTAACCTGAATGGAATGTTGAACAACCGACCGAGCTATGGGGTACTCGGGTTGTAGGCGCTTTCGAAGACCCGAAAGCTCTTCGGCCGATAGTGGCGCCTGTTGTTCGACTTGCACGTCGATAAGCGCCTCAACGATCGGCGGATTCTTAAGGTTTGGATGTACGGTCATCCCCTTGGCGGTACGGGTAGCGCTCAGCTCCTTGAGAGTACTCGCATGCGGCGCTCGCCGCGCAAGCACCTTCACCTGTTGTGCGTCCAACCATCCCGCCGCCCTGGGAACCTGTGTCGGAATCTGGTGTCATTTAGCGAGTTGCCGCGTAAAACGGCCCACTGATTGACTCACACAGGGGAGATCGCAGGGGATCGGTCTGCGATCCAGATAACCCGCAAACGGCCGTACAGCGCACCGATTGGCCGACACGCTGGTCGGGTATGTGTAGTACCGTGAGTGCGCGCACCAGTTTGCAGAGCTCCTCGCAAACGTCGTCGACGTTCCGTTTTGCCAACGCCGCTTCGTCGCCGACCTCGGCGCCACACGCCGCGTATCGCTGCGCTTCGAGAGCGCGCGCGCTGTCCCAGCGTCAACGAGCGCTCGCTGCGCCGCAACGCGCACTTCGTCCATGTACGACGAGACCAACGACTCGCTTGCGTCCGCAAGTTGTTCGGGTACGCCGGGCATCTTCATGAGCCCCGAATCGCACGCTGTCAGCCGCACCTCAACACCAGGGGTGAACGGTTACTCACCGCGTGCCTCCCGCCCGAGCCGCCCGGCCGTACGCCAGGCTCACGTCTCGTAGCGCGCGCTCAACGAAGGCCGCCAGCGACTCGTAGCGGGCGTCCGTGCGCGCGCGAGCGCCCGTGGCCTCGCATTCTCCGGCCACGCGGGCGTCTCGGGCTGCAAGCGCGACCGCGAGCCGGCTTCGGACGTGGGTATGGTCGGGGGCCATCGAACGATCGTCGCACGCGGAACGCAGGTAAAGCGCAGTCATGCCGCGCGGTGAACCGCCTTCCACTTCAGCGTAGGCAGAACGGCAACGCAGGCCCGCCGATCTTCGGCCGCCATGACGCGCTGCTGCTAGCGCCCGCAATCACGCGCTGCACGACGTCCTCGATCTGCATCGCCGCCTCGAGCGCGCGCGCTTCCGCAGGAATGCCCCGCACGAGCCCGAGGTAGAAGTCAGACGCCACCTTGACCGAGTGCCCAAGCTGGTGCGCCGATCGGAACGCACTGGCGGCGCCGAAGATGCCCGGCGCGTTCGTGAGGAACGTGCTGCAGGTGCGACGTAGGCATTGCCAGCTGAACCGCGCCGGCGCGGCGTACTCGCGCCGCAGGCGCTTCTGGGCTGCGATCACGGTTCCGCGTGATAGGTCGAAGACGAGCCCCTTGCCGCCGCTCTTGAGGTGCAGCGCGGCGAGCAGGGATCGCAGGGCAGGGCTCACCGCGAGATCGACGGTGCGCGCCTTGTGGGTCTTGTTGCTGGCGCCTTCGAGGTGAATCTCCCCGACCTTTTGGCCGTGGTTGTCGAGCGCGTCGAGCGCCACATTGCTCCAGTCGAGCGCGAGCGCTTCGCCGAGGCGCATCCCCGTCAGCAGCACGAAGGCTGTGAACGGCGCAATCTGTTCGTAGCGCGGCGTCGTGCCGATCCGCTGCCGTCCGTCCCCGGAGTGCTCCTCGCGCGTCTCCTCGAA
>CAZYWR010001174.1:0-4684 GCA_964651185.1 uncultured Polyangiales bacterium | reverse complement strand
CGCCTGCATCGGCCGCGGCGCTCGCGTCCTCCTCCTCGTCGTCGGGGAGGTCCGCATCCGCCGCCGCGTCGGCGCTCGCGTCTTCGCTCGCATCTTCAGGCATCCCCGCGTCCGCGGGCGAGCCTGCGTCCACGACCGGAGTCGGGCCGGCGTCGACCGGTGGTAGTGGAAACAAGATCGCCGCGTCACGCCCAAAGGGGAATCCGCCTCCGAAGCCACCGAGGCCGCCCGCGCCGCCCAGGCCTGCTCCGCCGCCGAACGCGCAAAACAGTTGCGTGAGCTGGTCGCCCGCGTCGGCGCACTGCGCGGCTGTCGGTGTGGTCGTGCCGCCGAAGCCACCGAAGGCACCCAAACCGTTGAGTCCGCTGCCGGTGCCGGTGTTCCCGTTGCCGCCGGTCGTCGCACCGGCACCCGTGCCACCGCCGGCGAATAGGTTGATCAGGTTGATGAGGCTCGAGACATCACCGAGACCGCCCGCCCCGGCGTCCATCGCGCCGGCAGGCAGGCCAAACTGACAGAGCAGTTGGGTCAGCGCGTCCTGACTGTCGCAATTCGCCGTCGTACCCGCGTCCGTAGCTGCGGAGACGGCGCCGCTGTCGGCTCCCGCGTCGCTCAGCTCGAGCGCGACCGAGTGGTCGTCGCCGCCGCAGCTCGCCGCCGCGAGCGCCATGGAGCTCAATAAAAAGATAGGGGTTCGATTGGACATGCGACGGCTCTCCTGAACGCCGGCGAGCACACCGTCTCGCCCTCGTCTCATATGAAAAAATCGGCTGGTATCTTTCGCTATTTGTCGTGCCCGGCCGAGTCTTTTCTGAGACGTGGCCTCCGCTCACGGGCGCCGCCGGCGCTCGGCAACAGAGCTCGCTCGCCGTAGGACGCCGGCGTCAGCTGGCGCTGCCGCTGTCATCTTCGCTCGCGTCCGCCAGGCCGGCGTCCTCCGCACCTGCGTCGTCTTCGGTGTCGGCGTCGTCTGTGCCGGCGTCGAGCTCGCCTCCGTCTCCCGCGGCAGCATCGTCGTCTTCGGCGCTCGCGTCCACCTCGCCTGCGTCTGCGAGGCCGGCGTCTTCGGCTGCGGAGCCCGCGTCTTCGACGCTCCCGCTGTCCACGACAGAGCCAGCGTCCGCCCCCGCGTCTTCGTTCGATGCGCCGGCGTCGTACGGCGCTGGCGCGCCCGCGTCCGCATGCGGCGGGGTCGCTGCGTCTCGCGCCCCTGGCGGGTTCGCCCCTGCGTCGGGGCGCAGACTGCACAGGAACTGCGTCAGCTGGTCGCTCGCGTTGGCGCACTGCGCCGCGGTCGGCATCGTGCCGCCGCCGAAAGCGCCGCCGAATCCACCCAGACCGCCCGTCCCGCCCAGACCGGGGAAGAGGTTCGAGAATCCGCCGAGCCCACCGTCGAAGCCGCCGCCCGTCAGACCGAACTCACACAGCAACTGTGTAATTGCGTCCTGACCACTGCAATTCGCGCCGGCAGCGGTGGCCGCGCCGCCCTCTTGCGCAGTGCTGACGGCCGAACCATCGCTCCCGGCATCGACGATGGCCATCGGGTGGGAATCATCCGAACAGCTCGCGAGCGCGAACGCACAGGAGGCCCACAGACAGATCTGGATTCTCGTCGACATTCTAAGCTCTCCGGAATGCTGGTGAGCCCGCCCGCCTGGCTCGATGTCATGGAAGGCCGTGGTTCTCGCTAGGCTACGCTCTAACCGTCGTATTTCTGACGCTCCGCGCGTGCCGTTGCATGCTTAACACAGAAAGCCCTGCTCGAGGCTAACCGCGCGCACTACCTCGACCACACGCTGATAGCTCGCGGCGTTGCAAGCGAGGATACCGCGGCGGTTGCGCATGTCTCCGCTGGCGTACTGAATGGCCGATCCGTCGACGTGGGAAAAGCGGCCGCCCGCTGCGTGCAAAATGGCCTCAGGGCCGCACGCGTCCCACAGCGAGCTCTTGTCCGATACGTGCACGTAGAGATCCGCGCGCTGCTCTGCGATCAGGCCGACCTTCACCCCGACCGAACCGCTCGGCATCTCTTGCTGCGCGCCGAGACGCGCCATGATCTGCTCGATGCTCGCGGGCCGGTGCGAGCGCGAGACGACGAGCCGCAAGCGCGCAGGGTTCGCCTCTTGGCTCACGCGCAGGGTGCGCGTTTGGCCTTGTTGTTCGAGGGTGGCGCCCGCCCCGACGACGCCCGCGTAGAGCTTGTCGAGCGCGGGCTGATAGACCACGCCGAGCTTGCTCGCGCCCCCGATGGCGAGGCCGATCATCACCGAGAACTCGCCGTTTTTGGCGATGAACTCTTTGGTGCCGTCCAGCGGGTCGACGAACCAACAGCGCTCTTTGACGAGCGCATCGCCCTGCTCCGCGCTCTCTTCCGCGACGATGCCGTCGGCAGGAAAGCGCCCGGCCAGCTCGGCGACGAGATAGGCGTTGGCGCGCCGATCGGCCTCGGTGACGGGATCGTGAGGGCTCTTGTAGGTGACCTGAAAGTCGTGGGCGTAGATCTCCATCAGGATACGGCCTGCGCCCCGCGCCAGCTCGACCGCGGCCTCCAACTCACGCTGCAGCATGTTCCGGGCATAGCACGCGCCCGGACGCGCGCGTCAGCGGTGTACCGTGCCGTCGAGCCAAGCGGCGCGCACGGCCTGCCCGCACTGCACCGACTGCGCATAGGCCGAGGTGTCCGGATGCGCCTCGTCGAACACCTGAAAAACCTGACGGCGCGCGATCACGCCGTACCAGGTCTTGCTCGCGTCGATCCAGGGGTAAAAGCCGAACAGCCCCGGACTGCTGAACGCGCCGTCGGGCTCGACCCAGTGGCCGAGCGAGTAGTGCACGTCTTGCACGAGCGAGGGATCGGGCGTGTCGGCGAGCGTGCCGCTCATCGCAGGCCACCACGGGCTGAATACCGCGTTGCAGCGCTCCCCGAACAAGGACGCGTAGTCGGGGCTGAGCGTGCAGGTCGCGTTCGAGCCGAGCAAACCGCGGATGGTCAACGTGCCGCGCAGAATCTTCTGCAGGAAGAGCGCGTAGCTCGCCGGCGTGGAGCGTCCGCCACCCGCGAGCAACGGGTTATCGTAGCTGAGCGTGATGTCGCTGCCGAGCTGCGTGCGCAGCGCGTTGCCGAGCGTGCTCGCCGTGTTCCCGCCGAGCGCGCCGGCGTTGTCGGCGTGCGCTTCGAGGTGGCCCGAGTTGTAGTCGAAGCGTCCGACCGCGGAGGTATCCGCGCCAGGATGGTCCGCGGTGCCGGGCGCGGTGTTCTGCGTGTACTGATTGCAGCCGTGTACGGTGCGCCCGATGCATGCGCTGTTCGCGATGCTGTCGTAGCCGCTCGTGAAGGTCAGGAAGGGGACGTCTTTGTTCGCGTCGACGTGCCCCCCAGTCTTCTGCACGTAGTAAGCGGTGTAGAGCCACTTGGAAGACGAAGCGATCTCCATCGAGCTGTTGCGCCCGTAGCCGAGCCCGACCGAACCGCCGATCGTGCGATCGCCGGCGTAACCGATCTCCCAGTAGAAGGGTTTGATGCCCTGACAGACCGCGTTCTGCGCGATCGTGTCCTGGACGGCTTGGCGCGAGGTGGGCGTCGGATCGGCCGGGACCGCGGCGAGCGCTGAGTCCGGCGCATCCGCCGGCTGCTCGGGGCCGCTCGCGTCGTCGTTCGCACAGGCCGCCATCGAAAGCGCCAGCGCCAGTCCGGTTCCTGCTCTGAAGTTAAGCCGTTTGCGGATCATGTAGGTGTCCTCTCCGCCGCGGTGAGGCGGCAGGTCCACGCTAGGCGATGCTTGTTGCGAAACTGTGAAGGCCAGCTCGGAACTCCGGCGCGCGCGCGCCTGCACGGCGATCTCGCGCCGACCGGAGAGTATGATGACAGCGATGGAAGAGCGCAGGGTGCTGGTCGTCGAAGATGATGCATCGCTCGCAGCGGGCCTGGTTCGGGGGCTCAAACAGGCCGGTTTTCAAGTCGAGCTGGCCAGCTCGGGGCGAGACGTCGTACGCAACGTGCTGGCGCGCCGAGCCGAGGCGCGCGGTTCCGCGCGCGAGCCAAACCACGAACCGCGCGGTTCCACGCGCGAGCCAAACCACGAACCGCGCGGGCCAAACCACGAAGCGCACGGGTCCACGCGCGAGCAAGAGCACGACGCGCGCGGAGCCACGCGGGAGCGAAATTACTATGACGTGATCGTGCTGGATCTGATGCTGCCCGAACAGTCGGGCCTCGCCATCCTCGAACAGCTGCAGCACCGCAACGCGCCGCCGGTGATCGTGCTGACCGCGCGCTCGGAGCTGCACGATCGCTTACAGAGCTTCGCGCTCGGTGCGGCAGATTACTTGAGCAAGCCCTTCTTCATCGAAGAGCTTCTGGCGCGCATCAGAGCGCGGCTCGCGCCCGATGGCGGCGAGCCGCGCCGCGTCGTACAGGTCGCGGGGCTGGAGCTCGATCTCGATGCGCGTGCGCGCGCCGTGGATGGCGCGCCGGTGCGCCTGACGCGCACGGAGTTCGACTTGCTCGCCTATCTATGCGCGCGCCCGGGCCGCGCGGTCTCGCGCGCGCAGCTCGCCGAACACGTGCTGCCGTCGGCCGACGAATCCGAGCAGCGTACGGTCGACGCGCACGTGGCGCGCGTGCGCAAGAAGATCGGCGCGGCCGGGAAGCTGATCGAGTCGGTGTGGGGCATCGGCTACCGGT
>CAZYWR010001173.1:0-2943 GCA_964651185.1 uncultured Polyangiales bacterium | reverse complement strand
GACGCTCGGGTCGGCGAAGTGAGCCACGCCACGTTCGAGCCATTGACGCGTGGCCGGATATGCGTCGTCGTCCGTAAACGCGATGACGGAGCCCCGGGCCGCCCGCCAGCCAATGTTGCGTGCCGTTGCGGGGCCTCGGCGGCCGCCGGGGAAGGTGCACATCGCGAGACCGGGGTAATCGGCCGCAATGCGCTGCACCACGCCGGCCGCCGTCGTCGATACGGCGTCGTCAACCACGATCACTTCGTACGACGTCTGGGAAAAGTCCTGTTCGGCGACGGCGCGAAGACAGCGCTCCAACAGCAGGTCGCGCTTGTAAGTCGCGATAACCACCGAGACCTTAGGCCGTCGGCGATCATCGCAAGACCGGCGACTGGAGCGTCGATCTGTATTGGAGCCTCGATGAGTCTGGGAAATACCGCGGGCTTGCCGGGTCCGTCCCTTTTCGCGCTCGAGCAGGTTTGCGCCCGCCGGCATCAGATTCTCTCCACCAGCGGCGCATAAAGCAGCTCTTTTGCAGCCTTCACGACTTCACGCGGCTCGATGCTGGCGAGGCAGGCGTGGTGGCCTTCGGGGCAGATGCTCCGAAAGCAGGGCGCGCAGGGGACGTCGCGGGACAACACCCGGTTCGGCGTCAGCCAGGGTGTGTGC
Organism: uncultured Polyangiales bacterium; assembly: GCA_964651185.1. Classification (GTDB taxonomy): domain Bacteria; phylum Myxococcota_A; class Polyangia; order Polyangiales; family DASUME01; genus DASUME01. The sequence goes on along the minus strand of CAZYWR010001173.1, from coordinate 2,292 downwards.
TGAGGGTTTGTTCCGGCGTAAACATCGACGACCGGTGTGCCCAGCGCAGACGCGATGTGAGCCGGCCCCGTGTTGTTAGTTATGAGCACGGGCGCCCGGTCGATCAGGGCAACCAGCTCCGGGAGGTCCAGCTTTCCGGCCAGCGAAATGGCATCCGGTGCCGCATCCCGAATCGACTCAACCAGTGGAAGCTCCGCCTCGCTGCCCGTCAGGACGATCTGCATCGATTCGTCCTCCATTAGCATGCGAGCGACTTCGGCGAAGGCCGGATATCGCCTCGACGCTGCCGAGGCACCCGGATGCAGCACCAGCCATCGGGCAGACCCCAGTCCGTGCGCGCACAGCAATGAGTCGACTTTCTGACGCGCGGCGTCGGTTGTCCGGAGCGACATGCTGTGGTGTGCCGTCCTCGCGCCGATGGCGGCGACGAGGTCCAGTTGGCGGCTCACCTCGTGGCGGATACCGCTTTCGGGCTCGTCCTCCGGCAACCAGTCGGTGAGGAGCTGATAGGGCTTCTCGCGACCCCACGCCAGCCGCAGTCCGATGCCGGAGAGCTGGAGGAGTAGCGCTGCCGGCAACGGACTCTGGCTGAACACGGTGAAGATCACGCCCGCATCGAAGTGCTCTTCGCCCTCTTCGATGCGGTACTTCAGCCAGCCGCGCTCGCGCAGCGCGCGGTTGATGTGGACCGGCGCGCGCACCTCGGTGATGCCGTATTCGGAGAGCACGACCACCCGGCGCCCGTTCGCTTGCGCGTCGTCGATCAAGCGGCCGCACACGGCGTCGATGCGCCGTAACTCCTCCGGCACCTTCGCGCCGCGCGGCCCGCTGCGCTGCAGCTCGTAATCGAGGTGCGGCAGATACACGAGGTTCAAGGTCGGGCGGTAGCGCTCCTCGATCTCGCGCGCGCAATTCGCGATCCACTCGGAACTGACGATGTCCGCGCGCGGCCCCCAGAAGTTGAACAGCGGAAAGGTCCCGAGCGCCGCGTTCAGCGTGTCGCGCAGCTCGCTCGGATGGGTGTGGATGTCCGGAAGCTTGCGGCCGTCGGCGCGGTAGATCGGGCGCGGCGTCACCGCCCAGTCGACGTCCGCGTACATGTTGAACCACCAAAAGAGCTTGGCGCACGTGAAGCGCGGATCGCGGCGGCGCGCCGCGTGCCAGAGCTTCTCGCCCTCCACCAGCGCGTTGTTTTGGCGCCACAGCCAGACCTGCGCGAGCTCGCGAAAATACCAGCCGTTCGCGACCGCGCCGTGCTCGCGCGGGAGCTTGCCGGTCAGGAACGTCGACTGCACCGAGCAGGTCACGGCTGGCGTGATCGTCTTGAGCGGCAGGGCGCGCCCGCGCTCGGCCAGCTTCTTCAGGTGCGGCGTGTGCTCGCCGATCAGCGCGGGCGTCAGCCCGACCACGTCGAGCACGAGCGTACGTTTCATGCTTTCAGGTCTCGTCGACGCGCGGCGCCTGCCCGCGCAGCACGGAGTTCCCCGAGTAGAGCGCGCGCTGATCGACCTTCACGTCTGAAAGTGTCAGGCGTCCGCTCTGCGCGAAGAAGGCGACCGGGTTGTCCCAGCAGATGCGCTCGATCGCGCCCGCGTCGATGCCCGACTCGCGCATCAGCGCCGCCGTCTTCGGCACCTTGAGCGGATCGCTCACGCCCCAGTCCGCGGCGCTGTTGATGAGCACGCGCTCGGCCCCGTACTGCCGCACGATCTCCACCATGCGCCGCTCGTCCATCTTGGTCTCGGGGTAGATCGAGTGGCCGGCCCAATAGCCGCCGTCGAGCACGGCGGCGATGGTCTCTTCGTTGTTGTGATCCACGAGCGCGCGCTCGGGCGGAAAGCCGACGTCGCGCAGCACCTCGAGCGTGCGCGAGGTGCCGCGTTTCTTATCGCGATGCGGCGTGTGGATGAGCACGGGCAGCTCATGCTCGCGCGCCAACTCGAGCTGAGCGATGAGATAGCGCTCCTCCACCGGCGTCAAATCATCGTAACCGATTTCGCCGACCCCCACGACGCCCTCTTTCTCCAGGTACAAAGGCAAGAGCTCCATCACGCCGGGCGCGACCTTCGGGTTGTTGGCCTCCTTCGGGTTCAGGCCGATCGTGCAGAAGTGGCGGATCCCGAACTGGCTCGCGCGGAAGCGCTCCCAGCCGAGCAAGGACAGAAAGTAATCCTCGAACGTGCCCACGTGCGTGCGCGGTTGCCCGAGCCAGAACGCCGGCTCGATCAACGCCGCGATCCCCGCGCGCGCCATCGCCTGATAGTCGTCGGTGGTGCGCGACGTCATGTGGAT
>CAZYWR010001172.1:0-2755 GCA_964651185.1 uncultured Polyangiales bacterium | reverse complement strand
GACGAACGTTGCAGCGCTCGCTTTGGGACCGAGCGCATCCACGCGGAGACGTCCGGACGAACGTTGCAGCGCTCGCTTTGGGACAGCGCGCATCCACGTGGCGAGTCACACCGCGCCCGCGCGTGCTGGCGCCACAGGCGGCGAAGAGCACGCTGACCATCGCGGCGCGCAGCGCGGGGCGGCACCTCACGCGGTCGCGCGTCCTTGTCGCAGTCGATCGAGCGCGACCGCCGCGACGATGATCGCGCCGATCAGGATCTCTTGCACGTAAGTGGGCACGCCCATGAGCGTGCAGCCGTTGGCGAGCACGCTCATGAAGAACGCGCCGAGCAGCGAGCCCAGGATGCCGCCCGTACCGCCCGATAAGCTGGCGCCGCCGATCACGACGGCGGCGATCACGTCGAGCTCCTTGCCGATCGCGGTCGTAGGATCGCCGACCGTCAGGCGCCCGAACTGCATGACGCCCGCGAGGCCTGCGAAGGAACCCGAGAGCGCGTAGATGGCGAGCTTGACTCGGTCCACGCGCACACCGCACAGCCGCGCCGTGGCTTCGTTCGAGCCCAGCGCGTAGCTGTGCACCCCGAACACCGTGCGTGCGAGGATGAAGCCCATGAGCGAGGCGAGCGCGAGCATCACCCACGTGCCCGGGGCCACGATCAGCCAAGACGGGTTCGGCGCCTTGGCCATGACGGCCGCGAGCCAGCCCGCAGGGGCGTCCACTTTTTGCTCGCCCGCCAAGTATTTCGCGAGCCCGCGCGCGACGCCCATGCTGCCCAAGGTCACGATGAACGGCACCACCGACAGCCGCGTGATCAGCGCCCCGTTCACCAGGCCCGCGAGCGTACCCGCCAGCGTGCCCGCGAGCGCCCCAGCGAGCGGCCCAGCGCCTCCGCGCAGCGCGATCGCGGTGACCACCGAAGACAGCGCGATCAGCGCGCCGGCCGACAAGTCGATGCCGCCGCTGACGATCACGAAGGTCATGCCGATCGCGCCTAGGCCCACGATCACGGTCTGCGCGGCGATCGTCTGTAGGTTGTAGAGCGAGAAGAACGCCTCCGGCGCGAGCGCCCCAAACAGCGCCGCGGCCCCGAGCAGAGCGAAGACCGGTCCCGTCCACGCGCGCGAGCGCGGTCGCTTGGGCTCCGCACCAACGGACTCCAGCGCGGCCTTACTATCTCGCGGTCCATCCATCGTCATGGGTCGCGCTCTCCGATCTTACTTAGATGGCCGCCTGACGGGCACTCCGGGTGCGCGAGCGCCGCGCGCGCTCATGCTACGAGTCTTCTTCCGAGCCGATCGCCGCGGCGAGCAAGCTCGCTTCGCTCCATGCATCGCGCGCCCGCGCCTCGCCCAAGATGCCCCGCGCCATGACCGCGATGCGATCGCACACGCCGAGCAGCTCGGGCAAGTAGCTGCTCACGAACAACACCGCCTTGCCGCGCGCGGCGAGCTCGCCCAAGAGCCGATAGATTTCGACCTTGCTGGCGACGTCGATCCCGCGCGTGGGCTCGTCCAAGAGCAACACATCCACGTCGTGATGCAAGAGCCGCGCGAGCGCGACCTTCTGCTGATTGCCGCCCGACAGCTCGCCCACGGGCTGGTCAGGCCGTCCATAGCGGAGCGCGAGTTCGTGTGCGCGCGCGCGTGTGGCCTCCGCCTGCGCGCGCCGCGCGATGACGCCGAAGCGCGCGGGCGGTCGCGACAACGTGACGTTGTCGGCGATCGAGAGCCGGAGCGCGAGGCCCTCTCCCTTACGGTCCTCCGAGAGCAGCCCGAGCCCTTGTGCGAGCCGCTGCCAAGGTCGCCGGTCGCCGCGATCGATCGAACCGGCCACGCGCACGCGGCCGCTGCGCACCGGATCGAGCCCGAACAGCGCCCGCAAGAGCTCGCTGCGCCCCGCGCCCACCAGCCCGGCGATACCGAAGATCTCGCCGCGCCGCAGCGCGAGCGTGGCCTCGCGCGGCAAACGGACTCCGCGCAGCGCCTCGAGATCGAGCACGACCTCGCCCGGCTCGTGCGGAACCTGCGGGTACACCTGCGCGAGCTTGCGCCCCGCCATCGCCTCGATGGCGCGCGTCACGAAGCGCTCGGAACCGCCCGCGCTGCGCGCGATCGCGTGCGTCTCCACGCTGCGCCCGTCGCGCAGCACCGTGTAGCGATGCGCGACCCGCTCGACCTCTTCGAGGAAGTGGCTGATGTAGATCAGCGCGACCCCGCGCGCGGCCAAGCGCGCGATCGCGTCGAACAGCCGCTCCGCCTCCGGGCGCGCCAGCGAGCTGGTCGGTTCGTCCATCACGATCACCTGCGCTTCGCTCGACAGCGCGCGCGCGATCTCGACGAGCTGCATCGCGCCGGCAGACAGCCCCGCGACGGGGCGTGCCGGGTCGAGCTCGCGCTGGCCGAGCCAGCCGAGCGCCGCGTCCACGCGCGTCGCCGCGGCGCGCCGGTCGATCACGCCGAAGCGGCGCGGCTCGCGGCCGAGCAAGATGTTCTGCGCCACGCTCAGGTGCGGCGCGAGCGTGAGCTCCTGGTAGATCATGGCCACGCCCAAGGCGCGCGCCGCGCGCGCATCGCGCGGCGCGTAGCGCACGCCACAGAGCTCCATCTCGCCGGCGTCCGGGGCGTGCGCGCCGGAGAGCACCTTCATCAGCGTGCTCTTGCCGGCCCCGTTTTCGCCGAGCAGCGCGTGCACCTCGCCGCGCCGGACCTCGAGGTCGATGCCTGCCAGCGCGATTGCGGCGCCGAAGCGCTTCTC
>CAZYWR010001171.1:0-2059 GCA_964651185.1 uncultured Polyangiales bacterium | reverse complement strand
ATCTCCTGCCGCAGCGCCGCGAAGAACGCGAAGTCTGCGCGCAGCTTGCCTTCGAGCCGATCGGCCAAGAGCTCCACCGCGCGCCCGATGTCGCCCACCACCTCGTGCTCGGGGAAGTACACCTCCTCGACGCTGGCCGGCAGCGCGCTCACGTGGATCACGCGCGGACCGTGCCTGCCCATGAGAAAGGGAGGCTTCTCCACGATGTCGTGTCCGATCGAGATGATCAGGTCGGCTTCCGCGATGGCGTCGTGCACGTAGTCGCGCTCGGAGAGCGCCGCGGTGCCGAGGTAGAGCTCAGGATTGCCGTCGACGGCACCCTTGCCCATCTGGGTGTTGAAGAAATGGATGCGCGTGCGGCGCACGAAGGCCGAGAGCGCCGGCACGAGCCGGCAGCGATTGGCGGCCGCGCCGATCATGACGAGCGGCCGCTTCGCCGCCAGAATCAGCGCCGCCGCGCGCTCGATGGCGAGCTCGGGCGGGATGGGCACATCCACGGCGTGAGGCTGCACGAGCGGCACCTCCGCCGCCGGCTCGCCCGCGATGTCCTCCGGCAGCTCGAGGTGAACGGCTCCGGGCCGCTCCTGCGCGGCCACCCGAAACGCGTCGCGCACCAGCGTGGGAATGCGCGAGGTGCTGACGATGCGCTCGGAGAGCTTGGTCAGCGGCCGCATCATGCCGACGATGTCGACGATCTGAAACTGCGCCTGCGGCGCCGAGAAGATCGGCTTCTGGCCGGTGATCATGATCATGGGCATCGCGCCGAGCTGCGCGAAGGCCGCGCCCGTGGTCAGGTTGGTCGCGCCTGGCCCCAACGTGGTGAGGCACACGCCGGGCTTGCCCGTGAGCCGTCCGTAGGTGGCCGCCATGAACGCAGCGGGCTGTTCGTGGCGCATCACGATCAGCTCGATCCGCGACGTGCGCAACGACTCGAGCACGTCGAGGTTCTCCTCGCCGGGCACGGCGAAGATGCGTTCGACCCCTTCGTTTTCGAGCGCTGCCACCAGCAGGTCCGATCCGTGGCGAGGGTTCGTCATGATTTCGCTCTACATGAGCGGCCGCGAATGTCGAACGTTCGGGGCCGCGAGGATCGTCTGGGCGGGCCCCGCGCGCCCGGTTACACTGCGCCAGTGGCGCGCATCGTAGTGATCGGCGGGGGACTCGCGGGACTGACGGCGGCCCTTCGCCTCAGCCGGCAGCACGAGGTTCATCTGATCGAAGCGAGCGAGCGGCTCGGCGGTCAGATCCACAGCGAGCGTGCAAATGGCTTCGTGATCGAGCGCGGCGCCGAAGGCTTCGTGGCACGAAGTCAAGCGGTGCCCGCGCTGGCGCGCGAGGCCGGCTTGGCCGAAGGCGAGCTGATCGGCCAAGCCGTGCTGCGCTCGTACGGCTTCGACGGGCGCGAGCTGCGCGCGCTCGCCCCGGGCGAAGCGGCCGCCCTACTCGGCTTCCAGGTGCCGCAAGACGATCTCGGCCAAGGCATCCGCAGCTTTCGCGGCGGCATGGGCGGCCTGATCGCCGCGCTCGCCGGCGGCGTGCGCGCGCGCGCGGCAATCGACCTCGAGGCGACGGTCGCAGCGATCGAAGCGCACGGCGGCGCCTTGGCCGTGCGCCTCGCCTCGGCGCGCACGCTCGCGGCCGACGCCATCGTGGTCGCCACCTCGGCGGCAGCCGCCGCGCCGCTCTTGGCGCCGTGGGCAGGCGACGCCGCGCGCGCGCTGGCGCACGCGCCGACCACGTCGAGCGCCACCGTCGAGTTTGCGTTCGAGCGCGAGCAAATCGCGCATCCGCTCGACGGCACGGGCTTCGTGGTCGCATTGGCGGCGCAGCGCGACGGCCTGCGCGCGTGCACCTTCACCAGCTCGAAATTCGAGGGGCGCGCGCCCGCGGGCAAGGTCAGCCTGCGGCTCTTCTTGCGGCCTAGCGGCGCGGAGCTCGGAGCGCTCGACGACGCGGCCTGGAGCGAGCGCGCGCTGCGCGGTCTCGCGCGCGTGCTCCCGGTACGCGGCGAGCCGCTGCAAACCTGGGTCTCGGTTTGGCCCCACGCACTGCCCGTGTT
>CAZYWR010001170.1:0-6586 GCA_964651185.1 uncultured Polyangiales bacterium | reverse complement strand
CGCGTTGCGTCCGGAGGTCGACGCCGCGGCGCAGCTCGTCTTCGCAACCGCCGCGTTGCCCGACGACGCCGCGGCCGCGGCATGGCTGCCCGGCACGGAGGTGCAAGTGATGCGCGCCGCCGCCGACTTGCCCGCGCCCGGGCCCGAGACCTGACGCCATGAGCAGCCCGGAGGCGCTGTTCCGCCCCGAAGCCGTCGAGCACCACGTCCGTGGCGGCGATCGCTCCGACATCCTCGCGGTCGACGCCGGCGCCACGGCTTGGGGCCATCGTCTCGTGCTCGCGGCGCTCGCGGCCGGGCTCGCCTTCGCGTTCCTCGGCGAGATCACCGAGTACGCTTCGGGGCCGGCGATCGTGCGCCTCGACGGCCGCGTGATGCTGACCGCGCAGAGCCCGGCCATGGTGGCGCGCGTGGCCGTACAGCCGGGCGACCTGGTACGCGAAGGCGACGTGCTCGTGGACTTTCACTCCGCCGAGGAGGAGGCGGAGCTGGCCACGGCGAGCCGCGAGTTCGATCACCAGCTGCGCAAGCTGATGCAGTTCCCGGACGATCCGGCTGCGCGCGAGGCGCTGGTGGCGCTGCGCGCGCGCAAGGAGCTCGCGCAGAAACGGCTCGCGCAGCGCAGCTTGCGCGCCCCGCGGCGCGGTCAGGTCGGCGACGTGCGCGTGCGCGGCGGTCAGTTCGTGGAGGCGGGCATGTCGCTCGTGGAGCTCGTCGACCAGGCCTCCGCGGCGCGCGTCACCGCGCTCTTGCCGGGCCGCTATCGGCCGCATCTGGGCGCAGGAAAGCAGCTGCGTTTCGAGCTCGACGGCTTTACGCGCCGCGCGCAGGAGCTGGAGATCGAACACGTGGGCGAGCAGATCGTGGGGCCGGCGGAGGCGGCGCGCTATCTCGGTCGAGACGTCGCCGATGCGCTCTCGTTGGAGGGCCCGGTGGTGCTGGTCGAGGCGTCGCTCCCGCGCACTTCATTCGAGGCGGACGGCCAGAAGTTCGCCTACGCGCACGGCATGCTGGGCAAGGCCGAGAGCGCGGTGCGCTCGGAGCCGATCGCGTTCGTGTTCGTGCCTGCCCTCAAGCTGTGGCTCGAGCGCATGCAGCCCGAGACCTGGATCGGCCGCGCCCGGCCCGCGGTGATTTCGTTCGGACGCTGGCTCGAGCGCGCATCGGCCGACGCCTTCGCGCGCAGCGCGAGTTGGGTCGACGCCCAGGTCACGCGCCTGCGCGCGCGCTGTGCGCGTCCGGCGAAGGAGAGGTGACGCGTGTTCAGCAAGCGCGCCTCCGCCGATCACGCACCCAAGGCCGCGGCGCGCGCGCGGCACGTGCCGTTCGTCGCGCAGCTCACGCCGACCGATTGCGGCGTGGCCTGCCTGGGCGCGGTGCTCGCCTACTTCGGCAAAGACGTATCGGTGAACACGGTGCGCAGCCGGCTCGGGGGCGGTCGCAACGGCGTCAGCGCGCGCCAGCTCGCCGTCGCAGCCCGCGAGTTCGGCCTGCGCGCGCGCGGCGTCCGCATCACGCCCGAGCAGCTCGGCTTTTTGCCGAGCGGCAGCATCCTGCACTGGGAGCTCAACCACTTCGTCGTGTTCGAGCGCCGCACGCGCAAGGGCATCGAGATCATGGACCCGGCGCTCGGCCGTCGCGCGCTCAGCCACGCGGAAGTCGATCGCGCGCTGACCGGTGTGGCGCTCGCGCTCGAGCCGGGCGAGGCGTTCGTCGCTGAAAAGCGCGCGGGCCGCACGCGCCTGACCCGCTATCGGGATTGGCTGTGGGCGGGGCGCGAGCTCTGGCTGCGGCTCCTGTCGACGTCGTTCGCGTTGCAGCTCCTCGCGCTCGCGCTGCCCGGGCTCACCAGCGCGCTGGTCGACAAAGTCGTGCCGCGCTCCGATCAGCCGCTCTTGACCTTGGTGGCGTGTGCGTTCGTCTCGCTCGGGTCGTTCTACTTTCTGTCGAGCTTCCTGCGCGCGCGTGTGCTCTTACAGCTGCGCACGCGCGTGGAGGCGCGCATGTCGTTCGCCTTCGTCGAGCACTTGCTCGATTTGCCTTACGGGTTCTTCCAGGCGCGCAGCGCGGGCGACTTGATGATGCGCCTGAGCAGCCAGGCCGCGATCCGCGAGCTCCTCACCACCGGCGCGCTCTCGGCGCTGCTCGACGGTGCGCTGGTGAGCGCCTATCTCCTGCTCTTGCTCGGCGCGTCGCCCTTGCTCGCGCTGCTCGCGCTCGGCTTCGCGGCGGCGCAGACGCTCGCCTATCTGGTGGCCGCCCGGCGCAACCGTACGCTGGTGAGCGAGGGGCTGGCCGCGCAAGCGCGGCTCGAAGCTTACCAGGTCGAGCTGCTCTCGGGCATCGAGACGCTCAAGGCCATGGGCGGCACCGCGCGCGCCAACCAGCGTTGGGGCGACCTCTACGTCGACGTGCTCAACCGCTCGATCGTGCGCGGTGAGCTCGACGGGACGTTTTCGTCGCTCGTGTCCACGCTGCGCTTCGTCGGGCCGGTGGTGCTGCTGCTGGCCGGCGGCTATCGCGTGCTCGCGGGCGAGCTCTCGCTCGGCGCCATGCTGGGCCTGTCGGCGCTCGGGGCGGGCTTCCTCGAGCCGGTCTCGGGCCTGGTCAACACGGGGATGCGGCTCAGCCAGCTCAAAGGTTACATGGATCGGCTCGAAGACGTGCTCGACGCCGCGCCCGAGCGCAAGGGCGGCTTCGGCCAGGGGGCGAGCGAAAGCGTCGCGTTGCGCGGCGCCGTCCGGCTCGAGGGCGTGTCGTTCCGTTATCCGGGCGAGGTGCGCTCCACGCTCGAACAGATCTCGTTCTCGGTCGCGGCGGGCGAGAGCGTGGCGATCGTGGGGGCGACGGGCTCGGGCAAGTCGACCTTGGCGCGCATCCTGGCCGGGTTGTACGAACCGAGCGACGGAAACGTATTTTACGACGAGCGCGAGCTGCGCACGCTTCATCTCCCGACCTTGCGCGAGTGTCTGGGCGTGGTCACGCAGGACGTGCGGCTCTTCTCCGGGACCATCCGCGACAACATCGCCATGTTCGAGGCAGCGCTCAGCGAGGAGCAGGTGCGCGAGGCGTGCCGGCTGGCGGCGCTCGAGAGCGATCTCGCGCAGCTGCCGATGGGCTACGACACCGTGCTCGCTGACGGCGGCTCTTCGCTCTCTGGCGGCCAGCGCCAGCGGCTGGCGCTCGCGCGCGCGCTCGTGCGCAAGCCGAAGGTGCTGGTGCTGGACGAGGCCACGAGCGCGCTCGACACGGTGACCGAAGCGCGCGTGCAGGAAAACCTGCGCGGCCTGCGCTGCACGCGCGTGATCGTCGCGCATCGTTTGAGCACGATCGCCGAAGCCGACAAGATCGTCGTGCTCGATCAGGGCCGCGTGGTCGCGGTGGACCGGCACAGCGCGCTGCTCGCCTCGTGTGCCGTGTACCAGCGGCTCTTGCGCGCGCAGCATGAGCCCGCGCACGGCGCGGTGATCCCGTTCGCGCCGCTGCGCACCGCGCTGACCACCGAGCTCCCTTCGGACGAATTCAGCACGGGCACGCCGACGCCGCGAGACGCGAGTTAGCTGTCGCTTCGCGTCGTACGCGCCCGTCGCATCGGCGGGCAAGGCGGCTCGAACTCGGCACGGGCGCCGGCATCCGCGGAACGGACGCACCGCGGCCGGCGCGCGCGAGCTACGCTTGACGCCCATGTCGGCTTACCGCAGCGCGCCCGATCACGAGCAAACGGGCTGGCCCGAAGGCGTCCCTTACATCATCGGCAATGAAGGCTGCGAGCGCTTCAGCTTCTACGGCATGAAGGCCATTCTGTTCGTCTACCTGACGCAGCTTTGGGGCGAGGCGGGGCTCGGCGCGCTCGCGGAGCGCAAGGCGACCGACACGGTTCACACCTTCAACGCCGGCGTGTACGCGTTGCCCATGGTCGGCGCGCTGCTCGCCGATCGCTTCTGGGGAAAGTACCCGACCATCTTGTGGCTCTCGCTCGTGTACTGCGCGGGTCACGCTTGTCTCGCCCTGTTCGACCGCGACTTCAGCGGCTTCGCTTGGGGGTTGGTGCTGATCGCGGTCGGGGCCGGGGGGATCAAGCCCTGCGTCTCGGCGAACGTCGGAGACCAGTTCGGGCGCGGCAATTGGTACCGGGTCGAGCGCGTGTATCAGGCGTTCTACTTCATCATCAACTTCGGCTCCATGTTCTCCACCCTGCTCATCCCGACCATCAAAGAGCGCTTCGGCTTCAGCGCGGCCTTCGCGCTGCCGGGCGTGCTGATGGCGATCGCGACTCTCTGGTTTTGGCTCGGACGTAACGTGTTCGTGCACGTGCCGCCGCGCCCGGGCGGCGTGCTCGGGCTCATCGACGTGGCGAGCGGCGCGCTGCTCTTTCTGACGATCGCGGCGCCGATGTTCGGCGCTGGCTTCGCGCCGGCGTACGCGCAGCTGTCGCTCGCGGGCAAGCTCTCGGTGTCAGGCGTGTTCTTGGTCGCGGGCCTCGGCGTGTTCGCCTGGCGCCAACGACGCGCGCCCGACGACGGCTTCCTCGCCGTGCTGCTCTACAGCGTCTGGGCCAGGTTGACGCGGCGCGAGCTCGCCCCGCTCGCGCGCACGGACTCTGCGCGCGAAGGCGCCCCGGGCTCTGCGGGTGAGAGCACACGCGCCCAGGCCAGCCACGGCACGGCGGCGAATCTGGGCGCGTTCTGGGCGCCGGCGGTACGGCGCTTTGGGCGCGAGGCCGCAGAAGGCCCGCCCGCCGTGCTGCGCGTCATTTCGGTGTTCGTGCTGGTCAGCGTGTTCTGGGCGCTCTTCGATCAGCACGCTTCGAGCTGGGTGGCGCAGGCACGCGACATGGACCGCCGCTTCGAACTCTTTGGCCTCTCGTTCGAGCTCTTGCCGGAGCAGATTCAAGCGGCCAACCCAGCGCTGGTGATGATGCTCGTGCCGTGGATGGCCTGGGCGATCTATCCAGGCATCGAGAAGCTCGGGATACGCATGACGCCGCTGCGCCGGATGACCGCCGGCATGTTCGCGGCTTCGCTGTCGTTCGCCATCGTGGCGCTCGCGCAGCAGCGCATCGATTCGGGCGAGCGCGTGCATGTGGGCGTGCAGCTGCTCGCTTTCTTGGTGTTGACGTTGGCGGAGGTCATGGTCTCGGTGACCGGCCTCGAGTTCGCCTACACGCAGGCGCCGCGCCGCATGAAGTCGCTGATCATGGGCTTCTGGATGCTCACGGTCTCCTTCGGCAACATCCTGGTCGCGCTGCTCGCGCGCTTCGAGGCGCTCCCACGCGCGCAGTTCTTCTGGACGTTCGCGGGCCTCATGTTGGGAGCGGCTGTGTTGTTCGGCGTACGCGCGAGCTTCTATCGCTACCAGACGTACACGCAGTAAACACAGCGCTCGTACACGCGTTCCAGCGGTGTATTTCAGCGCGCTCGACGGGGACGACTGCGCATCACCCCGAACCGGGGTGGCTGCTCCTTCACGGTGTCGCGCGTGCGCCGTAAGAGTCGCGGCATGCGACCTTCCCTCCTGCCTTCCTTCCGCGCCCCGCGTGCAGCGCAGAAGCTCGCCAGCACATTGTGCGAGCGCTTCGCGCGCGCGCCGGCACCTTTCGCGCGCCTGCTCGCGAGCGGCGCGCTGGCGTGTCTCTCCAGCTGCTACATGGTCAAGTCGTCAGACACCTTTTACGGACTCGACACGGCGCGACAAAGGGTCGTGTTCGTGGTCGACGTGTCCGGCAGCATGGAGGGCAAAGACGAGGGCTCGCTGCGCGACCGCGTGATGGGCGCGGCCACGGCGAGCGCGAGCTCCGCGGTCGGCGGCGCGCTGGGCGGTACGCTCGGCGCGTTCGTGAGCAAGCAGGCCGCCTCGGAGTCCACCAAGCTGGGCGGCGCGAAACGTGAGCTCATCCCGGCGCTGCAGGGCTTGCCCGACAGCTCGTCGTTCGCGATCATCACCTTCGGCGACAAGGCCGAGCCTTGGTTTCGCGGCATGGTGCCCGCGACGCGCGACAACCGCACGCTCGCCGCCGGCTACGTCAAGCAGCTCGAGGCCAACGGGGGCACCCCGGCGCGCAGCGCGCTCGAAGCTGCGTTCGCGTATGGCGACGCGGGGCTCATCTTCTTCTTGTCGGACGGCCAGCCTACGGATGCGTCCCAGGCCGAGATCCTGCAGACGGTGGGCCAGCTCAACCAGAGCCACCGCGTCGTGGTCTCGACCATCGGCCTGGGCGACGATCAAGACGAGCGCTTCTTGCGCACGCTGGCCGCGCAAAACGGCGGCCGCTACGTCAAGAAGTGAGCGGGCCGCGCGGCCGGTCTCCGTGGCGCTGCCGACGAGCGCAAATGCACCCGCGCGCACGCGGCTGCCACGCGCGCGGCTCGCGAGGAACACCGCGTAGCCGCCGCCGGCGGCCAAACCCGCGGTACGTTAGCGCTGACCGGGCGCGGATGGGGGAGGTGCAGCGGGCGGGGCGGGAGTCGCACGCGGAGCGGGGGGCGAGGGGGCCGCAGGCGTCGAGCCCGGGCCGAGCGGCGCCCGAGGGTTGGCGCGCACGGCAGGCGTCGGGAGCGCGGGCGCGCCGGCGCGCTGCAGGATCACG
>CAZYWR010001169.1:0-3259 GCA_964651185.1 uncultured Polyangiales bacterium | reverse complement strand
CGCGTGGGACCGACCGGGGCCGTCTGCAGGCGTCGGTCGAGCTCGCGCTCGAGCTCCGGGCGCAGGCGAAACAGACCCGGCTCGGCCGGTACGAGCTTCTCGCGAATCTCCGCGAGCCAAGCGGGATGCGTGAAGTCGCCGGTCCCGACCACGCCGATCCCCTTCTTGCGTCCCCAGAAGTACAGGCGCTCGAGATCGCAATCCGCGCTCGTCGCCCGCGAATACTTCGAATGTACGTGCAAGTCAGCGTAGAACACGGCGCGTGTGTACATCGTGCGGCGCGCGAAAGATAGCGCGCTCGCGCGGGGCGGCCGAATCCGGCGGCGGAAAGCCAGCAATTCTGGGGACCGAAGCGCGGCATCGCGCCGGAAGCCGAGGCTTTCGGGCGATCGTCCGGGCCGCGCCGCACGCTCGTGCGCGCCTTGCGGCGTGCGGCGGCCGTCCTTACCTTTGCACGATGAGCGAAGTGTTGCAGGTGGACATCTGGAGCGACATCGCCTGCCCCTGGTGCTACGTGGGCAAGCGTAGGTTCGAGGCCGCGCTCGCGCGCTCCTCGCGCCGCGATCAAGTTCAGGTGCGGTGGCGCTCTTTCCAGCTCGATCCGAGCGCGCCGCGCGTGCAGCCGGAGCGCTGCTACGCGGAGCGCCTCGCGGACAAGTACGGCACCAGCCGCGCCCAAGCGCAGGCGCTGATCGAGCGCATGGTCCAGACGGCGGCGAGCGACGGCATCGCCATGGACTTCGAGCGCATCCGTCCCGGCAACACCTTCGACGCGCATCGGCTGTCGCATTGGGCCCGCGCGCGCGGCGTGCAGGACGCGCTCGAGGAGCGCCTGTTCCGCGGCTATTTTTGTGAAGGCCAGGCGATCGGCGAGCCAGACGTGCTGGCGCGCGCGGCGGCCGGCGTGGGGCTCGATCCGGACGAAGCGCACGGCGTGCTCGCGACCGACGCCTACGCCGCGGACGTCCAGGCGGATCTTGCGTTGGCGCGCGAGCTGGGGATCACCGGCGTCCCCTTCTTCGTGCTGGCCGGGCGTTACGCCGTCTCGGGCGCGCAGTCGCCCGACGTGCTGCGGAGTGCGCTCGAACGCGCGGCCGCGGAGCTCGCGCCGCGCGAGCAGTCCGCAGGCGAGCTGTGCGGCCCCGGGGGCTGCGACACCTCGCCCACCTTCTCCGAGCACCCAAAGCAGTAGGTCTCGCCGGACGGGCTTCGTTCGATGTAAGGCCGAGTGGCACCGATCGGCCGCGCTGTCATCCGCGGCGCTGGATGGGTGCGCAGCGGCGATGATAATTTCATGACGAGGAGCGAGACCGAGGTCCCGCTCGCGTCGGCGCGCTGGCCAAGGGGCAGCCCCGGTTTGGTCCGATGGGTCCAGGCCGAGTGCGGCGCCCTCGCGCCGACCTGCGAGGGGAAGGGCCATGGAGGAACAAAAGAATCACCGCATCCTGATCGTCGACGACAATCGTTCGATTCACGACGACTACCGCAAGATCCTGAGCGGCGACCGCAACGCCGCCAAGCACGCGACGGACCTGGCGACGTTCGAGGCCGAGTTGTTCGGGGAGCGTGCGACCTTGGATCCGGACTTCGGATACGAGGTGGTCTCCGCCTACCAAGGTGAGGAGGCTTACGCGAAGGTCGTCGAGCTCGCAGCGCGCGGGGAGCGCTTCGCGCTGGCCTTCGTCGATATGCACATGCCCCCGGGCTGGGATGGCGTACAGACGATCGTCAAGCTCTGGGAGTGCGATCCCGACATTCAGGTGGTCATCTGTTCGGCTTACTCTGAATACTCGTGGGACCAGATTCTTTCGGTCTTCGGGGCCACCGACCGCCTGCTCATCCTGAAAAAGCCGTTCGATCCGGTCGAGGTGTGTCAGCTCGCCTGCGCGCTGAGCGAGAAATGGCACCTCGCGCGCCGCGCGCATCTGAAGCTGAATCAGCTGAAGAGTATGGTCGAGGAGCAGACGCTCGACTTGCGCGCCGCCAACGAACGGCTCGAGCGCGAGCTCGTCGAGCGCAGTCAGCTCGCGGCCTCGCTCACGGCGAGCGAAGCGCGCTACGCGCTCGCCGCCGCGGGAACCAACGAGGGGCTATGGGACTGGGATTTGACCGCGGGTACGCTCTACTATTCGCCGCGCTGGAAGGCCCTGCTGGGGTACCAGCCCGACGAGCTGAGCGCGGACCCGAACGAGTGGTTCGGACGCGTCCACCCCGACGATCTGGAGGGGCTGCAGCGCGCGCTGAGCGAACACCTGCACGGCAGCTCCGCCCACCTCGAACACGAGTACCGCATCCGCCACAAAGATCGGCAGTACCGCTGGATGCTCTGCCGCGGTCTGGCGGTGCACGACGCCGAGGGGAGGGCCGTGCGCGCCGCGGGCTCGCAAAACGACATCACGGATCGGCGCATGGCGGAGGAGCAGCTGCGCCACGACGCGCTGCACGACGCGCTCACGGGCCTGCCGAACCGCGCGCTCCTGAGTGATCGCGTGCGCCAGTGCTTGCTGCGCGCGCGGCGCGAACCGAGCAAGTGCTTCGCGCTCCTGTTCATCGACCTCGACCACTTCAAGCTGACGAACGACACGATGGGGCACGCCATCGGCGACGAGCTCTTGGTGAACGTCGCGCGGCGCCTGGTCAGCAGCCTGCGGGCCAGCGACTCGGTCGTGTACTCACCGCAGACCGAGGTGGCGCGGCTCGGCGGCGATGAATTCGTGATCTTGCTCGAGGGCATGCGCCAAGAGACCGACGCCATTCGCGTCACCAAGCGCCTGCAGACGGCCTTGGGCAAGCCGTTCGAGCTCGCGCAAAAAGAGGTGTTCGTCTCGATGAGCGTCGGCATCGCGCTCGGGCGACCGGACTACGAGAGCGCCGAGGCGCTGTTGCGCGACGCAGACACGGCGCTGTACCAGGCGAAGGCCAACGGGCGCGGCTGCTACGCGGTCTTCGACGCAGAAATGCACGCGACGGTGATGTCGCGCTGGTGGATCGAAAACGAGCTGCGCAGCGCGATCGAGCGCAAGGAGCTGCGGCTCGTGTACCAGCCCGTGAAGGAGATCGCCACGGGCGAGCTGTGCGAGTTCGAGGCGCTCCTGCGCTGGCGGCACCCGGCGCGCGGTGAGATTTCGCCTGCGGACTTCATTCCCGTGGCGGAAGACGCCGGTTTGATCGGCGCGATCGGCAAGTGGGTGTTGGAGGAAGGGATCTCGCAGCTGCGCGCCTGGTCGGAGCTGTTGCGCGAACTTCCGAAGTTCGCGCT
>CAZYWR010001168.1:0-8764 GCA_964651185.1 uncultured Polyangiales bacterium | reverse complement strand
GCGCATCCTCGGCGTGATGCTGGAGAGCCACTTGGTCGCTGGGCGCCAAGATCTGAAGCCAGGTGCGAAGCTCGTGTATGGGCAAAGCATCACGGATGCCTGCATCGACTTCCCCAGCACCGAGCGCGTGCTCGAGCGCTTCGCGGCCGAAGTCGCCGGCCGCAGGCCCCGTCGCATCAGCGCGTGAGCTGCGCGCGCGCGCCGCCCGTGGTTACGAATGCGTTCGACCTTACTTGTGGTCAGTTCGCGTTGTCCTCAAGCGCGCTTTGGACCGATGCCGATTCAGGCCGGCATCTCGATGCGCTGCGGACAGCTGGCCTTCGTGTCGCAGCGCGCGCAGCCGAATCCTGGGGTTCGTGGAGGCCGCGGCAGAGCATGGCGCTGTAGCGCTCTTCAGGGCAGGGCGAAGCGCGCGAGGAAGTCGCTGCTCATCTGCATCGCGTCGATGTCGTCGTTCGGCATGCCGAGCGGGATCAGGTCTTTGGTAAGACAGTTGGTGGGAGATTCTGCCTTCATGCCGGGAACGCAGTGGCCCATCCCCTCGACACTGCAGAACGCAAGCTCGACGCCGGCAGCGCACTGTTTGTAGACTTTGCACGTGGTCTTACCCTGCTGCAGGTACTGCTCGGGCTCTCCTGTGCACATGTTCTTGGTCGCCCAGAACTTCACGTCATCGACGACGGAGATGCCGCCCGCGAAGCTCGGCTGGTCGTAGCCGACGAGCGGATCGGCGGTGCCATTGATGAGGAACATGGGAATCGGCCGTGAGGGGTTGCACTGCGCGGGATCGATCGTGAGCGTGCTGCCCATGGGCGTGGCCGCGGCGAACACATCGGCCATCTTGCAGGCGAGGAATTGCGACATCATGCCGCCATTGGAGAAGCCCGTGGTGTAGATGCGCTTCTCGTCGACGCACACTTTGCTCTGCACCTCCTTGACCAGCTCGCGCGCAAAGACCTCTTCGTCGCGCGACTTGCCCCCGGCGATCGACGTGCAGCAGCTGCCCACGTCCCACGATTGATCGGGGCTACGCGGGAACACCAGCAGCGAGCCCGCGGCTTCGGCCTTCGCGTCGATGGGCGTGAGCGAGCGGGCCTCCTCCGGATCGGAGCCGAGCGCGTGCCACACCACGGTCAGCGGTGCCTTGCGATTCGGGTCGACGCTCTTGGGAACAGCGATGATGTACGAGTACGTGATGCCGTTCGCGCTCTGCAGCATAAAGGAATGGTCCCCGACGCCGAGCGGTGACGCGGGGCAATCCACGGCCACGTCGCCAGGCGACTGGCCATCGCCGGCGGCGGTCGCTGCATCCGCGCCGGCTTCCGTCGCGTGCGTCGATCCGTTTCCGTTCAGCGCCGCGTCCACGGACGGGCCGATCCCCCCGTCGAGCTCCGGCGCATCGACGCCGCCTGTGTCGCCAGGCTCCAGGTCGGAGTCGCCGGGCTGGTCTCTGGGACCGCTATCGCGAGCAGACCCGGCGTCGGCCCCGCGCCGCGATGCATCATGCTCCGCGCTGGAGACGGAGTCGTGGGCATGCTCCTCTCCGTCGGCCGGTCCGTCCCTGTCTTTTCCGCAAGCCCAGAGGCTCAGCGTAAGAAAGCCGCCGAGGCATTGCGCCCGTAGGGCGCGTTTTATACCGTTTGCGCTCATCGGACGCTCCAATCCGTCACAGGGTGGTGGCGCAGTAAGCTTGGCCAGGTCGTAATCAGATCGTCTGAGGTTCGCAACCGAATTGCTATCGCCTAGCAGTTCGGCTCACAGCGCTCCTGGTGCGCGAGCGCCCGCGCGCCTCGCGGGTGAGCGGCCCCATCCGAGTCGTCGAACGAGCGGGCGGTGGCTGTTGATGAGAAGGCTCCGTTTGCCTTCCTCGGCGAGGTTTGCAGATCCCAAGCGCGGATTGTCGTCCCCGCTCGTGGTCATCGCCTTGGTCGTGCTGATTCAGGCCCTGAACTCCGCGGAGGCGTCGGCATCGCGCAGGTTCCGCGAGCGGGCACGGTGTGGCAAATGCGCTTGCGGTTCGCTTCCGCCACGGCTACGTCGAAGCGTCGGCCGGGTGTGTGGCCCGTTTGGAGTCGGCGAAGCCCGCACATCGGCGATCCGGAGGATCGTGAACGCAACGCACCTCCCCGGCTCTCCCATGGAAGATATCTTCGCCCAAGGCGGAGAAATGGGCGAGCTGATGCGCTCCATCGACTGGTCCAAGACCGCGCTCGGGCCCCTCGCCAGCTGGCCGCAGTCGCTGCGGACGACCGTGAGTACGTGCTTGAGCTCCCGCTTTCCGATCCTGGTTTGGTGGGGGCCGGAGTTCGTGAAGATCTACAACGACGCCTACCGGCAGATCGTGGGCGCGAAGCACCCGGCATCCATGGGCGCGCGCGGTCGCGACGTTTGGCCGGAGATCTGGGACATCATCGGGCCCATGCTCGAGGGGGTGCTCGCGCACGGGCGCGCGACTTGGTCGGAGAATCAACTGCTCTTGCTCGAGCGCCACGGCTTCGCGGAGGAGTGTTACTTCACGTTCTCTTACAGTCCGATCCACGATGAGTCTGGGCGCATCGGCGGCATCTTCTCTGCCATCACGGAGACCACGGGACAGGTGCTGAGCGATCGCCGGCTGCGCACGCTGCGGGAGCTGGCCGAGCACACTGCCGGGGCCAAGAGCGCAGGCGAGGCGTGCGCGAGCGCCGCCCGCGTGCTGCGCGAGAATTCGGCGGATCTTCCGTTCGGGCTGCTCTATCTGCTCGAGCGAGGGGGCACACGCGCGCGCCTGGCGGGTGAGTCCGGCGAGGTCGCGAGCCTGGTAGCGCGTCCGGCGGTGATCGAGCTTGCGCCGGAAACTGGCGAGGCATGGCCGTTTTCAGAGGTCGTGCGGACCGGCGCCGCAGCGCGCGTCGACGGCTTGCGGGAGCGCTTCGGACTCTCGCCTGCGTGGCTGGGCATGCCTGTTCCGGACAGCGCGCTCGTGCTGCCGATCGGCTTGGCAGGTCACGCCGGTCCGGCGGCGCTGCTCGTCGCCGGGCTCAGCCCGCGCCTCGCGCTGAGCGAAGACTACCGCGGCTTCTTCGATCTGGTGGGCGGCCACGTCGCCACCGCGATCGCGAGCGCGCGGGCGCTCGAAGAGGTGCGCGCGCGTGCCGAGGCGCTGGCGCAGATCGATCGCGCCAAGACGACGTTCTTTTCCAACGTGAGCCACGAGTTCCGTACGCCGCTCACGCTGATGCTGGGGCCGATCGAGGACGCGCTCGCCCGGCCTCACGGTGCGCTCGACGGCGAGGCGCTGCACGCGGTCCATCGCAGCACGTTACGCCTGCTGAAGCTCGTGAACGCGTTGCTCGACTTCTCGCGCATCGAGGCCGGGCGCGCTCGCGCCGCGTATCGAGCGACCGATCTCGGGGCGCTGACGGCCGACCTGGCGAGCTCGTTTCGCTCGGCGATCGAGCGCGCCGGCATCCGCTTCGAGGTCGAGTGCGCGCCGCTCCCCGAGCCGGCCTACGTCGATCGCGACATGTGGGAGAAGATCGTTTTGAACCTGCTGTCGAACGCCTTCAAGTTCACGTTCGAGGGCGAGATCCGTGTGGCGCTGTGCGCGCGCGCGGCAGAGTTCGAGCTGCGCGTCAGCGACACCGGCGCGGGCATTGCGGCGAGCGACCTGCCGCGCATCTTCGAGCGCTTTCATCGCGTCGAAGGCACGCGCGCGCGCACGCACGAAGGCTCGGGCATCGGCCTCGCGCTCGTGTACGAGCTGGTGCGGCTGCACGGCGGGCAGATCCGCGCCGCGAGCGAGCTCGGCCGCGGCACGGTCTTCACGGTCACCATTCCGCGCGGCAGAGCCCATCTGCCGGAGGACGAGGTCGAGGAGGCGCCCTCGCAAGCGACGGCCTCCGCGCGTTCGGTGGCGTACGCGCAGGAAGCGCTGCGCTGGCTGCCCGACAGCGAGCCCGCGCCGATGCGCGCGCAGTCGCAGCCGCCGCGCGCGCTCGACGAGTCCGCCGTCCCGGGCCGCGTGTTGATCGCCGACGACAACGCTGACATGCGCATGTACCTGACGCGCCTGCTCGCGCAGCACTGGGAGGTGCGCGCGGTGGCCGACGGGGCGGAAGCGCTCGCGTTCGTCCGCAAGGAGCGGCCGGACTTGGTGCTCGCCGATGTGATGATGCCCAACCTCGACGGCTTCGGGCTGATCGCCGCGCTGCGCGCGGATCCGGAGCACGCGGACCTTCCCGTGATCCTGCTTTCGGCGCGCGCCGGCGACGAGGCGACCGCGGAGGGGCTCGCCGCCGGCGCGAACGACTACATGGTGAAGCCGTTTTCCACGCGCGAGCTCACCGCGCGCGTGCAGACGCAGCTCGTGGCGGCCAAGCTGCGTAGGAGCGAAGAAGACTACCGGCGCAGGCTGCAGACGCTGTTCGAGCACGCGCCTGTGGCGATCGCGCTCTTGCGCGGACCGGATCACGTGTACGAGATCGCCAACGCGCGCTACCTGGAGCTGGTGGGCGAGCGCTCGGTCCTCGGGAGGCCGGTGCGCGAGGCGCTCTCCGGCATCACCTGGCAGAGCACCTTCGCGCTGCTCGACGGCGTCTACCGCTCTGGGATTCCGTATATCGGGCGCTCGCAGCGTCTGCAGCGCGGCTCGCACGCGCCCGAGGAGTGCTTTTTCGACTTCGTGTATCAGCCGGTGCCGGCCGCGGATGGCAGCGTGGAGGCGATCATCGTCGCCGCGTTCGACGTGACCGAGCTCGCGCGCGCGCGCAGCGCGGCCGAGGCGGCCAACCGCACCAAAGACGAGTTTCTCGCGATGCTCGGACACGAGCTGCGCAACCCGCTGGCGCCCATCACCACGGCGGTCCACTTGCTCAAGGCGCGCGCGGCGGATCGCGCGCGTCGTGAGCTCGTCGTGCTCGATCGGCAGGTCGGCCATCTGACACGACTGGTCGACGATCTGCTCGACGTGTCGCGCATCACGCGCGGTAAGGTCGAGCTCAAGCGCGAGCGCGTCGAGCTCGGCGAGGTCTTGGGCAAGGCGATCGAGATGGCGGGCCCGTTGATCGAACAGCGCGGGCACGAGCTCGACGTTCACGTTCCAGGCGCCTGGCGCGTGTGGGGCGATCCGTTTCGACTCTCGCAGGTGTTCGCCAACCTGCTGACCAACGCGGCGAAGTACACGGAGCGCGCAGGGCACATCACGGTCAGCGCGGAGCGCCGCGGGGACGAGATCGCGATCACGGTCAGCGATGACGGCATGGGCGTGTCAGCCGAGATGTTGCCGCGCTTGTTCGAGCTGTTCTCGCAAGAACGCCAGGCGCTCGACCGCTCCCAGGGCGGTCTTGGCCTTGGGCTCGCGATCGTCAAGAGCCTGGTGCAGCTGCACGGCGGCACGGTGTCCGTCCAGAGCCGCGGCCGAAACCTCGGCAGCACGTTCACGGTGCGCTTGCCCAGCGAAGAGGCGAGCCAGCATCGTCTGCCGGTCCTGGGCGATCACGGCGCTCGATCGGAAGAAGCGGCTCTCGCGGTGCACAGGGCGGAGCGCGCGAGCGCGCCGCCACAAGGCGCCGAGGGGGGCGGCGCGCACGCGAGTGACACGCGCCCCGGCCGGCCGGGGGTGCGGGTCTTGGTGGTGGACGACAATCGGGACGCCGCCGAGCTGCTCGCGCAGCTGGTCGAGAGCATGGGCCACAGCGCACGTCTCGCTCACGACGGTCCGACCGCATTGCAGCTCGTCTCCGAGTTTCGACCGGAGCTGGCATTGGTCGACATCGGTCTGCCCGTCATGGACGGCTACGAGCTCGTGCGCCAGTTGCGCAAGCAGCCGGGCGGGGGCGCGATGCAAGTCGTGGCCGTCACCGGTTACGGTTTGGCCGAGGACGTACAGCGGTCGCGCGAGGCGGGGTTCGATGCGCACATCGTGAAGCCCGTGCAGCTCGAGAATCTGGAGAAGCTCATCAGCGCCAGCCGCCCTCGCGCGTCGTCGTGAGAGGAAGCGTGGCCCGACGCGGCCTCGATCAGTCGGGCTCTCGGCCATAGCGCGCGGCCAGGGCGCGCATTTCATGCACGATGCGGTACCAATCGTCGCTGGCGTGGTCGAGGAAGCTGCGATTGCGATCGGCCCACGCGTTTGCCTGCGGCGCGAGCGCGCCCAAACAGCCGCCGCGCTTTCGCGAGAGCTCCTGCCCGCCGTAGCAGGTCGGCAGGAACGCGGCGTAGCGCTTTTCGTCGTACGCGCGCAGCTCCGGGAAGGACATCGTCAGCGCGAGCGGCGGTAGACGCACTTCCGGTGCCGGAGGCGGCTCGCTTTCGGCCGTGAAAGTGAAGTAGTCGCGGCGCTTGCGCGCGCTGACCGCGCCCCTGGACTCGGCGTAGATGCGCACGCGCCCGCGCGTCGGCGAATACACGTCGATGCGAAACGCCGGAGTCTCCGTGATGGTGCAGTAGACATTCACGACCAGGACGCGCGCGTTCCGAAATGCGCAGGCCTGCATGCGGCTGATGCCGGGCCAGGCCCCGGTGCCCACGTACTGCCAGGGGCCGGACAGCGCGTCGCGCAGGGCCTCGTCCGCGGCGTAGAGCCCATGCGCCGGCGGAGCTGCGGGCTCCTGCACGGTTGGGGGTAGGCGCTCGAGAAGATGCGGCCGCTCCGCGCGCCGTGCCGTGCCGCAAGCGGCCACCAGTGACCACAGCAAGATCCAGAGCCCCGAACGACGTAGCGATACACTCATGGGCGCCGAGCATAGCCGCGAACGGGGCGCACGTTTGCCTGAGTGTTCAGGCGAGCTTGCGTCCGCGCTCGGGCTGTGAGGCTTCTTGGTCGTCGTCGTCGAGCTCGCGCTTGCCCCCCGCCTTGGCGACGCCGGTCTCGGGCGATTCGAGCTCGGTCGACAGCTCGTCGAGCTCGCTCGGCAAGCTCGAGCGCCGGGCCGCGCGCGCCGAGGGGCCGTAGCGCAGCAGGTCGATCTCGGCCGGCAGCTGTTCGATCTGCAACGCGAGCACGGGATTGCCGGTCGCGCGAAAGTGCTCGCTGAACGCGGCAAAGTGCCGCTGGTAGCCGTCCTTGTCGCCTTGGAAGGCCGCGATCATCGCGAGCGCGCGGTGCAGGCTGCCGAGCCAGAGCGGATTTTCGTAGTGCGCGAGCGAGGAGAGCGCCTCGTTCAGGCGCCGCCTCGCGTCCTCGCTGTGGCCGCTCATCAGCTCGAGCTGTGCGAGCTCCTGCACCGCGGCGCGGAAGTAGCCGCGCGCGCCGTGGGGACTGAGCTCCGCCACGAGCTCCTCGCATACGACCTTGGCCTCGGCTGCGCGCCCGCCCATCGCCAGCGCACGCGCATAAATCACGCGATTCGCGGCGTGCGTCGGCATGTAGGTCGCCTCGGGGTGCGCCAGCACCTCTTCCATGGCTGCGAGGGCCGGCTCGGTGTGGTTGTGCGCGAGATCGATGAAGGCTTGCGCCACCAAACGGAACAGCCGCATGTTGGGCGCGATCTCCATGAGCCGGTCGATCTCGGGCAGGAGCCGGACGACCGCCACGATGTCGTACATGGTGATCGCCATGTAGAGCGAGCGCATGGTCATGACCGTGACCGAGGACCAAGAGATACCGCCGCGCAGCGCGAGCAGCTCGCTGCGGCTTACGTGCATGTCGCACAGCTTCTGTTCGCCGCGCGTGCCGTGATAACTCGCGCGGATCATCTCCGCGTGAGGAGCGAAGAAGACGTGCCTCTGCTCTAGCTCGTCCGCCAAGGCCAGCGCTTCGCGTTCGGCGTCGACCGCCTTGGCCTGCGCCAGTCCGTGCAGAATGCCCTGCCGGAACTGCAGATGCACCTGAGGTTCCATGCCCGCGACCGGGCGCTCGAAGCGCGCGAGCAACCGTGCATAGCGCTCCACGGCCGAGTTGAAGCGACCCGAGCCGAGCTCCGCGCACGCCAGACAAAACTCGATCGTCAGATAGGGCGCGCTGTCTGGTCCGAACGCGCGCAGGGCCTCGAACTGGTGCGCGATGCGAAACGCGTCCTTGCTCTCGAAGGCGCTGGCCGCCGCCGCGGTCGTGGCCGACAGGATGCTGAGCAGCGCGCCCATGGTGTCTTTGAAGCTGCCGAAGCGGTACTTCCGGGGCGTGAATGCGTGGCGCAAGAGCGCCCACAACACGCCCAAGACCAGCGCGAGCTTGGCGCCGAAGCGCGGCGTCAACGCGACCGCGGTGCTGACGCCGCACACGTTGGCCAGCGCGCGCAGCGTGGGTTCGAGGTGGCGTCGCTGCACGTGCAGGTCGCCGAAGAAGCCGCCGCGCACGAGCGGGACGAGCACGTTCAGGCACTGCTCGTCGCGCCGCCCCTGCCGGCGCAAGATGTCGAGCACGGCCTCGAGCAGCGGCACGGGCGTCTTGCCCGCGAGCCAGTCGCCGTCGCTGCGCTGGGTCAAGAGCTCCGCGGCCTCGAGCTCTTCGCCGGCTTTGAGCAGATGGATGCCGGCGTGCATACGCAGCTCGCCGGACACGTCTCGGGCGGCGAGCAACGCGCGCGCGGCGCGCCGGTGCAGGTCGCGGCGCACGTCCTCGCGCAGCGCGCCGGAGATCGCCCCGCGCAGCGCGCTGCTCGTGAGCGCGGCGGCGCCGTCGCTGATGCTGACGAGCTCGCGGTTCCGCAGCTCCTCGCTGGCGAGCACCGCCGTGCGGGCCTCCATGTTCAAGGCGGCGGCTACGCGCTCGAGCGCGAGCGGCGCCTCTTGCAGACTCAAGAAGTTCGCGACCTCGCGGGCCGTGGCGCTCAGGTCGGCGAGG
>CAZYWR010001167.1:0-1671 GCA_964651185.1 uncultured Polyangiales bacterium | reverse complement strand
CAGCGCCCGCTCTCTTCGTCGCGCACCTCGTCCGCCAGAAGGCTACGTTCAGCGAACAGCGCTTCGTCTTCGGGCAGACTGCCACCTACGGCGCGCGCGTCGACCGGCGCCTCACAGCGCGAGAGCCAGAGCTCGTCGATCGTATGCGGTGCGCGATACAAGACGGCGGAGGCGCTCGGTCCCGCCTCGACGCTCACCAGCCCCGCGCCGCGCGCCTGCAGAAAGCGACAGGCGATCTCCGCATCGAGCGGCGCCAGCCCGACCACCTGCGCGGAGGTGGCGAGGGTCGCGCGGAGCGCGGGAGCCGCTTCGGGCGTGGTCAGGACGAGCTTCTGCGTCCCGTCGTTCCAGACCGGGTGTTCGCAGGGGAGCGCCTGGCCGCGCGTGAGGATCGCGCACAGCGGCGGCGTGGACTTCCCGAGCGCACGCCGATAGCGCGCGAGCGCCTCCGCCCAGGGCCCCTGCAATTCATGCTGCAAGCCGGGCTCCGCGCGCAGCACCGCGCCGCTGGTGAGGATCGCATCGGCGCGCGCGCGCGCGAGGTTCAGTACGAAGAAGTCGGTCGCGCTCTTGGGCGCGCGCTCGCCGACGCGGATCGCGTGCAGCCGCCCGCCGCGCTCGTCCGCCGATGTCACGTGCACCACCCCGCGGACCGTCAGAGGCCGCGGTCCGTACAGCGCGCGAATCGCGCGCTCTACTTCTGGTACTTCGCCTTCCACGCCTCGTACGGCATGCCGTAGATGATCTCGCGCGCGTCGGGATCGCTGAGCGGCACGCCGCGCTCCTGTGCGGCCGCGCGATACCACTTCGACAAGCAATTGCGGCAGAACCCGGCGAGGTTCATCAGGTCGATGTTTTGCACGTCGCTGCGCTCACGCAGGTGCGCCACCAACCGCCGGAAGGCGGCCGCCTCGAGCTCGGTTCGCGTCGCGTCGTCCACCTGCGCCGATCTTTCGCTCAGAGCTCGGGCTCTGTCAGTTGATCACGCCGAGCCGGCGCGCCACCTCGGCGGCGAGCTCGCGGTAGTGCACCGCGCCGCGCGACTTCTCGTCGTGCTCGAAGATCTCGGTGCCCTCGTGCTGCGCGCGCGAGAGGCTGGTGCTGATGCCGATGCGCACCGGAATCAGCGAATCGCCGTAGTTCGCCTGCAGCTCCGCGAGCACCGCCTCGTTCATGGAAGGCGTGCGCGTGTCGTGGCGCGTGATCACGACGCCGAGCAGATCGAGCCCGGGATTGAGGCGCGCCCCCACCTGCTGCGCGTGGCTGAGCAAGCTGTCGACGCCGCGCAGCGCGAGCGGCGAGAGGTCGCAGGGCACGAGCAAGTAGTCCGACGCGACCAGCGCGTTCAACGTCAGGTTGCCCAGGTTGGGCGGGCAGTCGATCACGATCACGTCGTAATAGGTGCGCGTGATGTCGAGCGCGTCGCGCAGGATCAGCTCCTTCCCAATCTTGGTGCTGAGCAGATTCTCAGCCTCGTTGAGCGAAGGATCGGAGGGCGTGACCCGCAGCGACGACACGCTCGTGTCGGTGGCGACGTCCATCACGTCGCCCGGCTGGTCGGCGGTCAGCATCTGGCTCAGCTTGCCGCCGCCCGGCTGGACCTGCGCGCGCAGCGACGTGCCCACGTGACCTTGCGGATCGAGATCGATCAACAGCACGCGTTGCTGATGG
>CAZYWR010001166.1:0-7511 GCA_964651185.1 uncultured Polyangiales bacterium | reverse complement strand
TCTTCCACGCCCGTGCTGCGGCCGGACGACATCGTGCACGCGCCGGATCCCAAGCACCCGCTGCACCCCTGGCACGGCAAGAGCCACATCGACGTGCCGATGGGGGTCGACACCATGCGCGCGCTCGGCACCATGCTCGGCACCTGCTGCGCGATCGTGATGGATAGCTCGGTAAGCATGGTCGATGCCGCGCGCAACTTGATGCGCTTCTACGCGCACGAGTCGTGCGGGCAGTGCACGCCTTGTCGCGAGGGCACGGGCTGACTCTATGACGTGCTCGCCCGGGTATGTGACGGCCGAGGTCGCGTCGAAGACGTCGATCTCCTGGTCGACATCTCGAACAACATGATGGGCAATACGATCTGCGCGCTGGCCGACGGCACGGCGATGCCGATGCTCGGGTTCGTGCGCAAGTACCGCGACGAATTCGTCGAGGCCTGCCGCAGCGGCGGGATCGGCAAGACACGGCTCGACGACGGCGTGCGCGCCCTGCTCGGGAGGGCCGCATGAGCGCACTCGGAGCCGTCTACTTCGCGCTCTGCGCCATCGTCGCGGTGCTGAGCGCGCTCGGCGCGGTGGCCTCGCGCACGCCGATCCGCGCGGCGCTCTCGCTGCTCGCGCACATCCTCTCGCTGGCTGGTCTGTACTTGGCGCTGCACGCGCACCTGCTCGCGGCCATGCAGTTGATCGTGTACGCGGGCGCGGTCGTCGTGCTGTTCGTGTTCGTGATCATGCTGATCGGACCCACCCAGGAGCCGAAGACGCCCATGGCGAGCGGCGCCATCGCCAGCACGCTCTCGATATTCGTGATGGCGGCGGTCGCGATCAGCCTGGCCAGCGCGGTCGGCGGCGTGGCCGCGGATACACCGCCCGTGGTCGAGGGCTGTGCGGACCAGCAGGCGGAGTGCTCGCAGTTCGGCGGCGTGCGGGCGGTGGCCGGCGTGCCGTACCAGGACGACGCCGTGCCGTTCGAGCTGATCTCGATCCTGCTTCTGGTCGCGATCCTCGGCGCGATCGCCGTCGCGCGCGGCCGCACCTTGCACGAGAGCAAACGCCACAAGGCGCTGCGCGAAGCGGAGCTGCACGCGGAGCTACCCGCGAGCGGTGAGTAGGAGGACTCCGTGATCGGTCTCGGCCACTATCTCGTGCTGTCCGCGCTGCTCTTCGGGATCGGCGCGATCGGCTTTTTGACCCGCCGCAACGTCCTGATTCAGCTGATATCGATCGAGATCATGCTGAACGCCGTCAATCTGACGTTTCTCGCCTTCAACCGCTGGCTGCCGCAGAACCAGGCCGGCCAGCTGTTCGCGTTCTTCGTGATCGCGGTGGCTGCGGCCGAAGCCGCGGTCGGGCTCGCGATCGTGATCAGTCTGTACCGCCTCAAGAAGACCGTGCACACGGACGAGGCGAACCTGCTCAAGCACTGAGCTTTTCGCGCTGCAATGACCGGCCCGATCCCGCGGCGGGATCGGGCCCTTCAGGGGCTCCATGGACAGTTCCTCCCACGAACTCACGCTGGCCGCGATCGTCTTGTTTCCGCTGCTCGGCGCCGTGCTCAACGGCATCTTCGGCTGCTTCTTCAAGGCCGATAAGAAGGTGGTCGCGGTCGTCGCGGTGGGCGCGGTCGCGCTCTCCTTCGTATGCGCGGTGTACGCGTTCACGCAGCTACTCGGCGTACGCGGCGAGCACGGCGACGGCGCGCTCACGCGACACCTCTACGAGTGGTTCAGCGTGGAGGTGTATCCGGGCCGGCTCGCACCCATCAACGTGCGCTTCACGATGGACTCGCTGAGCGGCGTGATGACCCTGATGGTCACCGGCATCGGCCTGCTCATCCACATCTACAGCCTCGGCTACATGCGCGAGGAGCCGAGCTTCGCGCGCTTCTTCGCGTACCTCAACCTGTTCATGGCGTCGATGCTCGTGCTGGTTCTCGCCAGCAATCTGCCGCTCATGTTCGTGGGCTGGGAAGGCGTGGGGCTCTGCTCTTACCTGCTGATCGGCTTTTGGTTCGACAACGCGAGCTACGCCGCGGCCGGCAAGAAGGCGTTCATCGTCAACCGCATCGGCGACTTCGGTGTGCTGATCGGCATGTTCCTCCTGCTGTCGGCGACGAACTCCTTCGAGTTCACGGAGATCAATCGCCTCGCCGCGAGCATGCCGAGCACGTACCAATCCGGGCTCATCTCGATTCCGGTGAGCGTCGCGACCTTGGCTTCGCTGTTCTTGTTCCTCGGCTGCACGGGCAAGAGCGCACAGATCCCGCTCTACGTGTGGCTCCCAGACGCGATGGCGGGCCCAACGCCTGTCTCCGCGCTGATCCACGCCGCGACGATGGTCACCTCGGGCGTGTACCTGTGCTGCCGCCTTTCGCCGGTGTTCGCGGCGTCGCCCGTTGCGATGGCGGTGATCGCCGTGATCGGCACGTTGACCGCGCTGCTCGCCGCCTCGATCGCGCTGGTGCAGAACCAGCTCAAGAAGGTGCTCGCGTACTCCACCGTGAGCCAGCTCGGCTTCATGTTCGCCGCGGTCGGCGTGGGGGCCTTCTCGGCCGGCATCTTTCACGTGTTCACGCACGCGTTCTTCAAGGCCTGTCTCTTCCTCGGAGCCGGCAGCGTGATGCACGCGGTGCACGCGCACGGCGACGCCGATCTCGGCGAGCTCGGGGGCATGAAGCGCTGGATGCCGATCACGCGCTGGACGTTCGCCCTGAGCTGCGCGGCGATCGCCGGCTTGCCGCTCATGAGCGGCTTCTTCTCGAAGGACATGATCCTGCACGGGGCGCTCGCGGCCGGCGACTATTTCGAGTTCGCGCCCTGGCTCGGGTGGGCCGTGTTCGCGGCGTTGTGTGCTGGCGCGTTCGGAACGGCCTTCTACATGTTCCGGCTCTACTTCCTGACCTTCACAGGCGAGTATCGCGGTGGCAAGGGGCACGGCCACGACGCGCATGGGCACGATGCGCATCATGCAGAGCCGCACGAGTCCGAGGGGGCCATCACGGGGCCGCTCGTGATCCTGGCCGCGGGCGCGGTGCTCGTGGGCTTTCTAGGCATGCCCGCGTGGGCCCATCTGCCGGACTTTTGGAACGAGTGGCTGCACGGCGTGCTCGCGTCCATTCCGGGCGCGGAAGAGCATCACCACGATTCGGCGAGCGGCGTGCTCGCGCTCTTGGCCGGCTCGGCGGTAGGCCTCGGCGGCTTCGGCCTGGCCTGGGTCATGTACCGCGACAAAGCCTGGGAACCGGCGCGCCAGCTCTCGCCGTTCCATCAGCTGCTCATGGACAAGTGGCGCGTCGACGAGCTCTACGACGCGCTCATCGTGCGGCCCACCGCGAGCCTCGCCCAGGTGGCAGGCAACATCGACAAGATCGTCGTCGACGGCCTCACGAAGGTAACCGCGTACTTCGTGCAGGGCGCTGGCTGGCTGTTCACGCGCTTGCAAAACGGCGCGGTGCACGCCTACGGCGCCGCCATGGCCTTCGGCACGCTGGCACTCACGTGGTGGGTGCTCTACCCGCATCCCTACATGGACACGGCCGCCAAGGGCGAGGCCGTGCACTTCATCGCAGGCTCCGGGCTCGGCTACGAGTATCGCTGGGACTTCGAGTCGGACGGCACCTTCGATACGCCTTGGGGACGCGCGCAGCGCGACGTGAGTTACGCATACGACGCGAATACGCCGCTCGCGGCGCTCGAGATTCGCTTGATCGAAGTCGCCGGCCGCAACCACGGCGCGTACAGCATGCGCCTCACTCCCGGCGAGGAGGCCGAGTTCAGCGTGCGCCACCTCGGCGACGGCTGGCGCGTGAAGCAGGACAGCGCGGTGCCGCCGAGCGCGCGCTTCGCAGACGGGAAGCTCTACGTGCGCCCGGGAGCTTCGAGCCTGAGCGTGCAGGGCCAGTCCACACCTGCCGAGGCACGCGAAGTCGAGGTGCCGCCAGGCTCCACCTTCACGCTCGGTCCGTACGCGAAGCTGCGCGTCGACGCCGTGGTGAAGAGCACGCTCGCGGTGCGCAACGTGTTCGGCAACACCGCGCAGATGCGCGAGGACGTGGTCATCCAGCCCAAGGCAGCCGAGACCCACGCTGGCGTGCGCGCGCCCCGTCAGGATGCGGCGCGCGCCGCGGTCGAAGGTCGCGTCACCCCGCGCTACGGGCGCCTGGAAGAGGTCCACTGATGGAAGCGCTCAGCCTCTACTTCGACAAGACCATCCTCTCGTGGTTGATCGCCGTGCCGTTCCTCGGGAGCTTCGCGCTGCTGTTCACGCCGCGTCAGAACGTGAGGGCGCTGCGCGGCATCGCCATGGGTACGATGCTGTTCGAGCTCCTGGTCTCGCTCCATCTTTTGACCGGCGATTACTCGAGCGGCACGTACCAGTACCTCGCGAGCTACGAGCTCGTGCCGAGCTACGGCATCTCCTACACGGTCGGCGTCGACGGCATCTCGCTCTGGCTCGTGCTGCTCACCACCTTCGTGACGCCCATCGCGCTCTACGCGTCGTGGACGAGCGTGAACACCAAGGTAAAGGAGTTTGCGCTCTGCTTCACGTTCCTGGAGCTGGCCATGATCGGCGCGTTCGTCGCGCTCGACTTGTTCGTGTTCTACGTGTTTTGGGAGCTTTTGCTCGTGCCGATGTACCTCATCATCGGCGTCTGGGGCGGCCAAGAGCGCGTGTACGCGTCGGTCAAGTTCTTCCTGTACACGATGGTCGGAAGCCTCTTGATGTTCGTGGCGATCGTGTATGTCGCGGTCTCCTACCACCAGCTCGCGGGTGTCTACACGTTCGATATCCGCAAGCTGACCGAGCTGGTGCTCGACAGCGACACCCAGCTCTTGCTGTTCCTCGCGTTCGCGCTCGCGTTCGCCATCAAGGTGCCGATGTTCCCGTTCCACACCTGGCTGCCCGACGCGCACGTCCAGGCGCCGACGGGCGGCTCGGTGATCCTGGCGGCCGTGCTCCTGAAGTTCGGAACCTACGGCTTCCTGCGCTTCGCGATGCCGTTGTTCCCGCTGGCCACGCACCGCGCGGCGCCCACGCTTTCGGTGCTCGCGGTGATCGGCATCGTGTACGGCGCCTACTGCGCCTGGGTGCAATCCGACGTCAAGAAGCTGGTCGCATACAGCTCGGTCAGCCACCTCGGGTTCGTGATGCTCGGCCTGTTCTCGATCACGCGCCAAGGAGTCGGAGGCGCCGTGTTGCAGATGGTGAACCACGGCATCTCGACCGGCGCACTCTTCCTCTTGGTGGGCGTGATTTACGAGCGCCGCCACACGCGGCTTCTCCGCGAATTCGGCGGACTCGCCAAGGTGATGCCGCTGTACACGCTGTTATTCGTGATCATCACGATGAGCTCGGTCGGGCTGCCCGGCACCAACGGCTTCATCGGCGAGTTCATGATCCTGAACGGCTCGTTCATGTCGCGAAACCTGCCGACGCCCTTTCTGTTCGCTCTGTTCGCGGCGACCGGCGTGATTCTGGCGGCCGTGTACATGCTGCACGCGGTGCTCAAGATGTTTTGGGGGCCACTCGACAACCCCGAAAACGAAGGCGTGCCCGACCTCAGCCGGCGTGAGCTCGGCGCGCTCGCGCCGCTCGTGGCCTTGGTGTTCGTGATCGGCTTCGTTCCGAGCCTGTTTCTCGATGAGATGAACCCGGCGGTCGAGAGCTTCTTGCGCGATTACGACCGCAAGCTGCACGACAGCAACTTCAACGACAACGACCATCTGCTCAAGGCGGAAGCGGGGGCGGGCTCAGGCGCGCGCGTAGCGCTGGCTACGCCCGGCGCGACGCGGAGCAAGCAAGTCGGAGACGAGCGATGAACGAATGGATTGCGGCGGCCCCGCTCCTGTGTGTGGTGTTGGGCGGCTTGGCCATGATGTTGGTCGACGCCTTCGTCGAAGAGAAGAGCGAGCTCGCCACCACGACGGCGGTGATCTTGGTGGGCGCCGCCGGCATCGCCGGTGCGCTCTATTACGGCGGCTACGGAGACACGCCGACCGGCGCGCTCGTCGCGAGCTGGCTCGCGACCGATAAGCTCGCGCTTTGCTCGGACGTGATCATCGCCATGGGCGCGGCGCTGGCAGCGCTCATCGCGGGCGGGTACCTGCGCGAGCACGCGCTCGAACGCGGCGAGTTCTATCCCTTGCTCCTGTTTTCGGCGTTCGGCGCGATGGTGCTGGCGCGCGCGAGCGATCTGCTGACTCTATTCATCGGGCTCGAGACCATGTCGCTCGGTGTGTATGCGCTCGTGGCCTACCGGCGTACGAGCGCGCGCTCCGCAGAAGCCGGCATCAAGTACTTTCTGCTCGGTTCGTTCGCGGCAGCGCTGCTCCTGCTGGGCAGTGCTTATCTCTACGGCGCCACCGGACACACCGATTTCGTCGGCATCGCGAAGGTGATCGAGAGCGGCACGGCCGAGCCGCGGCTCGCTTGGGTGGCGCTGATGCTGATCGTGGTGGGGCTCGCGTTCAAGGTCAGCGCGGTGCCCTTTCACATGTGGACCCCCGACGCGTACGAAGGTGCGATCACACCCGTGACCACGTTCATGGCCGTATGCGTCAAGTCGTCGGTCTTCATCGTGATGGTGCGCGTGTTTCTGATCGGGCTCGGGCACCCGGAGCTGCGCTCCGGCGCGTCGGGCTGGCCCCCCATCCTGGCGGGGCTCTCGGCGCTGACCATGATCTTCGGCAACCTCGGGGCTATCGTGCAGAGCAGCGTCAAGCGCATGCTCGCCTACTCGTCGATCGCGCACGCGGGCTATCTCTTGATCGGTCTCGTCGCAGCCGCCAAAGTGGGCGCACCCGCCGTCTCGGCGGTGCTCTACTATTTGGCTGCCTACACGGTGTCGAACGCGCTCGCCTTCGGCGCGCTCGTGTATGCGGGCTCAGCCAGGCGTGAAGCCGTGACCTACGAAGATCTGGCTGGGCTCGGACGGCGCAACCCGATGGTCGCGCTGCCGTTTCTGCTCGCTGTGTTGTCGTTGATGGGATTTCCGCCCACCGCCGGCTTCTTCGCGAAGTACTACATCTTCATCGCGGCGATTCAGGCTGGCGACGGCATGGTCTGGCTGGCCGTGATCGGCGCGCTCACCAGCGCCGTCGGCGCGTACTACTACCTGCGCGTGCTCGTGTATCTCTTCATGCGCGAGCCGGAGGAGGGCGCGCCGGTCGCGTTGCCGATGCGCTCCGGCTACGTTGTCACCGCGATGGTGGTGGCGGGGTTCTTCGTGTTGCAGATGGGCGTCTCGCCTTCGGGCTATCTCGAGCTCGCTTCGGCCGCAGCCAAGCTCTTCACGTGATCGCAGAGCAGTCCAGGCGCGCGCTCTCGCGCGCGAGCACGCCGTCGAGGCCGCTACCATCGCGTGGGCGCATGGGGCTGCCGGTGCGCGGGGTCGTGCTGTCGCTCGCCCTCGCGTGCGCAGGCTGCACGCGGCGGACGGCGTCCGAGGTGCCCGATGCGAGTGCGACGCGGCCGACCGGCGACGGCGGCAGCGCGTCCGAGACCCGGCCCGA
>CAZYWR010001165.1:0-4531 GCA_964651185.1 uncultured Polyangiales bacterium | reverse complement strand
TTGCGCGCGCTGATGTTCGCGCCGCCGAGCGAGCGCGAGCGGGCCACACGCCAGCTCGAGCGACCTTCGCTGACGTTGCCGGCGCTGTTCGCGACCGAGTACGCGCTCGCCAAGCTCTTTCAGGCGTGGGGCGTGGATCCGGTCGCGGCCGTCGGCCACAGCATGGGCGAGTACGTCGCGGCGTGTCTGGCCGAGGTGATCACGCTCGAAGAGGCGCTCCAGCTCGTGCTGTTGCGCGGCCGGCTGTTCGAGCGCACGCCGCCCGGGGGCATGCTGAGCATCTCGCTCTCCGAAGCCGAGGTGCGCGCCTCCATGCCGGCAGGTCTGAGCATCGCGGCGATCAACGGTCCAGACCTGTGCGTCGCCTCCGGGCCCTCGCCCTTGATCGAGAGCTTCGAGCAGAGCTTGAGCGCGCGCGGCGTCGACACCACGCGCGTGCGCATCGACGTGGCCGCGCACTCGCCGATGCTCGACCCGATCCTCGACGACTTCCGCAAGCTCTGCCGCACGATCGCCTGGCGCGCGCCCAAGCTGCCGTTCGTCTCGAACTTGACCGGGCGCTGGATCAGCGCCGCGGAGGCGACCGATCCCGAGTACTGGGTCAAGCATCTGCGCGGCACCGTGCGCTTCGCTGATTGCCTCGAGACCGCGCTGGCTTCGGGCGAACGGGCGTTGCTCGAGCTCGGACCGGGCCGCACGTTGAGCACGCTCGCGCGCGCGCAACGCACGAGCGTGCGCGCGGCCTTCAACTCCATGCGCCATCCGCAGGAAGCCGCGAGCGACCTGACGTACGCGCTCCAGACGTTGGGCCGCCTGTGGCTCTCCGGGGTCGCGCTCGATGGGTCGGCCCCGTACGACGGGCAGCTGCGCAACCGCATCCCCCTTCCGACCTATCCGTTCGAGGGGAGGTCGTTCTGGGTCAAGCCCGGGACCACGCGCCCGATCGCGAGCGGCGAGCTGACGAAGCGCGAGAACGTCGACGACTGGTTCGCGACGCCCGCCTGGATTCAGGTGCCGCTCTTGCCGCGTACGCGCGCGGGCGACGGCGCGCAGCCCTCCACGGAGGCGAAGCGCTGGCTGGTGTTCGCAGACGGTTCGCCGCTCGCGCATCGGCTCGTGAAACGGCTCGGCCCGGGCACGGTGCTGGTGACGCGTGCCACGGCCGTGCGCCAGGTGGGAGAGCATCACTGGGAGCTCGACGTCACCTCGTCGAACCAGCATCAGGATCTGTTCGATGCGCTCGCCGAGAAGGGCTTTCGGCCGGACCACGTGGTGTACACGCTGGGGCTCTCGCCGCTCGAGCGCCCGAAGAATTGGCTGCGCGCGAACCTGCTGCGCGAAGACGACGAGCTCACCCCGGCGCTGTACGCGAGCTTCTTCACGCCCACGTTCTTGGCGCGCGCGCTCGGCCGGCTCGGCGAGCCGGTCGAGCTCAGCGTGGTGACCGCTGGCGTAGCGCGCGTGGGCGACGCGGAGCTCGCGCCGCTCCACGCGCTGAGCTTGGGTCCGGTGTTGGTGGCGCCGCGCGAGTTCGCCGAGCTGCGCACGCGCTGCATCGATGTGCCGCGGCTGGTGCTCGGGAGCGCTGCGCGCGACGTCGAGGAGGCGCTGTTGCGCGAGCTGCGAGGCGGCGCGTCCGAGCGCGTGGTGGCGCTTCGCCCGCGCGCTCGTTGGGTACAGACCGTCACCAAGCTGTCTGTGCCCGCGCCTGGCGAGCCCTCGGCGTGGCTGCGCCAGCACGGCCTGCGTGACGGCGGCGTGTACGTGTTCACCGGCGGTCTGGGCGGGATAGCGCTCGAGGTGGCGCTCTCCTTCGCCAGGGCCAAGCGCGTGAAGCTCGCGCTGCTCGCGCGCAGCGAGCTCCCGCCCGAGCAGGAGTGGGACGAGCTCTTGGCGCGCGTGGCGCCCGATAGCCGCGGCGCGCAGCGCATCCAAAAGCTGCGCGAAATCCGCGCGCTCGGCGCAGAGGTCGAGGTCTTCTCCTGCGACGTAGTCGATCCGGAGAGCCTGGCGGCGGCGCTCGCGCGCGTGCGCGCGGAGCTCGGGCCCATCACCGGCGTCGTGCACAGCGCGGGCGTGATGGACGACGAGCCGATGGAAGGGCGCACGGTCACCGCCATGCAGCGCGTGCTCGAGCCCAAGGTGCACGGCACGCTGAACCTCGACGCGCTGCTGCACGAGCCGCTCGATTTCTTCGTGCTGTTCTCGTCGGTGGCTTCGACCTTGGGTTTGCCCGGCCAGGTCGACTACACGGCAGCCAACGCATTTCTCGACGCCTTCGCCCACGAGCGCGCGGTGCGCGCGCCCGGTCGCACGCTCGTGGTCAACTGGAACGCCTGGCGCGAGATCGGCATGGCCGCGCAATCGCAGCTGGTCCGGCAGCGTGGCCGGCTGCCTTCGTCGCCCTGCGCGCATCCCGCCCTCGACGGCTACTCCGACGAGCGCGGCGCCGGGCGCGTGTTCACCACCGATCTCAGCATCGAGCGCTCCTGGCTGTTGGCCGAGCATCAGATCAAGGGTTCGTTCGCGCTGCTCTCGGGCACGACCTTCGTCGAGCTCGCGCGCGCTGCGTTCAGCGTGGGACGCAGGCCGGGACCCATCGAGATCACGGACCTTACGTTTCTCACGCCGTTTCAGGTGGCCCCCGCGGAGACGCGCCGGCTGAGTATCCAACTCATGCCGGCGGGCGGCGCGCTCGAGGTCACGATGCGCACCGCCGGCGCCGACCCGCGCAGCCCGCCGCACGTGGTGGGCGACGTGCGCGAATACCGGGGCGCCTTGCCTGGCCGCGTCGACGTCACGGCGATCGCGGCGCGCTGCCGCAGTGAGGAGCGTCCCAAGGACCGCTTCTTGAACCAGTGCTTCGTGAACTTCGGGCCGCGCTGGGCGAACATCGAGCGCATCCGCTACGGCGAGCGCGAGGCGCTGCTCGAGCTCGCGCTCGACGCGCGCTTCGCCTCCGACCTCGTGCACTACCAGCTGCACCCGGCGCTGCTCGACATGGCGACGGGCGGCGCGCAGCCGCTCATCCCAGGTTTTCAGCCGCGCGAGGACTTCTACGTGCCAGTCGGCTACGGCAGCGTGCGCGTGTTCGCGCCCATGCCCGCGCGACTCTACAGCCACGTGCGGCTGCGGCCTGAGAGCGGCGCAGGCGCGGCTTACTTCGACGTCACGCTGATCGACGGCGAAGGTCAGCCGTTCGCCGAGATCTCGCGCTTCGAGATGAAGCGGCTCGCGGCCGGCTCAGCGCTCGTGGCGCCGAGCGCCGGCGTCAGCGCGGCGGCGCCGAAAGAGACCGGACACGGCGACGCGGAGCTCGAGCGCGTGCTGCGCGAGGCGATTGCGCCCGAAGAAGGCGTGAGCGCCCTCGAGCGCATCCTGGCCCAACCCGTGCTGGTGCAGTGCATCGCATCGTCGATCGACGTGGCGGCGTGGGATCACCAGCTCTCGGTGGCGAGCGGCGAGGAGCACGATGAAGAGAGCGCGCCGCCGGCCGGAGGCTTCTCGCGTCCGGACCTGAGCAGTACGTATGAAGCACCCGTGACGCGCAGCGAGCTGCTGCTCGCACAGATCTGGTCAGAGCTGCTCGGCGTACGTCAGATCGGCGTGCTCGACGATTTCTTCGAGCTCGGCGGCAATTCGCTGATCGCGGTGCGGCTGTTCGCGGCGATCAAGAAGCACTACAGCGTGTCGCTCCCGCTCTCTACGCTGTTCGAGGCGCCGAGCATCCGGCCCTTGGCCGCGCTGCTCGACGCGAACGCGCCGGAGCGCGCGGCTGAGAGCGAACCGCGCCCCGAGCGCGCCGCGCCGGAAGCGCCGGCCGCCCAGCCCGCGCGCGGCGGCTACTCCTCCCTCGTGCCCATGCAGCTGCACGGCGATCGGCCGCCGTTCTATTGCGCGGCCGGCATGGGCGGAAACCCGCTCAACCTGCGCGCGCTCGCGCTCTACGTCGGCATGGACCAGCCGTTTTACGGCCTGCAGCCGCAGGGCCTCGACGGCAACTCGCCGCTCCACTCCACCGTGCCCGAGATGGCGAGCTACTACATCGCGCAGATCAAGCTGAAGCAGCCCGAGGGACCTTACTATCTCGGCGGCTATTCAGGTGGCGGCGTGGTCGCTTTCGAGATGGCCAAGCAGCTCGTCGAAGCGGGCGAACAAGTGGGCGCGCTCGTCTTTCTCGACTCGCTCGCGCCGGTGCTGCCGAGCCGCAACGCGCGCGAACGGCTCGAGATGCACCTCGAGCGCCTGCGCGCGAAGGGCTCGCGCTACGTCGTCGATACGCTGATGAGCCGCGCCGAGACCGAGCTGCGCCACGTGACCACGCGCGTTCGGCGTCCGATCGCGAAGCTCTTCCCGTATCACTTCCGGCTCGAGAACATCCAGGACACCTGGGTGGAGGCGGCGGCTGCGTATCGTCCCGGACCTTACTCGGGCGACGCCATGCTCTTTCGCGCGGTCACGCCGAGCGAGCTCGTCTCGGGGACCGCGGTGCGACTCGACGCGCTCAACGGGTGGGGCCCGTACGTGCTCG
>CAZYWR010001164.1:0-3204 GCA_964651185.1 uncultured Polyangiales bacterium | reverse complement strand
CGAACCTGCGCACTGGTCGCTCGTGTACTTCCTGACGGTCTCGCAAGCGAGCGTCGGCGCCGCCGCGGCCGCGCTCTTCCTGACGTTGTGCGGACAGCCGGTGCTCGCGGGTCTCCTGAGCGTGATCGCCTTGGCGGTCGGGCACGGTGCGCTCGCAGGCACGTTGTTTCATCTCGGGCGGCCCATTCACGCCTTCAAGGCGCTACGCGCCTGGCGGCGCAGCTGGCTCAGCCGGGAGGTGGTCGCGTTCAGCGCGTACGCCGGGCTCGCGGTCGCGCCCGCGGCGAACTACGCGGCGCGCGCGTTCTTCGGGCTTACGCTCTTGCCCCGTGGTCTGCACGTGCTCGCGCTCGGGGCGACCGCGCTCTCGGGCCTCGCCGGCGTGTACACGAGCGTGCGCATCTACCGCATCCCAGCTCGACCTGCTTGGGATAGCCAGCGCACCACGCTCGGCTTCTTCGTGACCAGCCTGGTGCTCGGCGCCGCCCTCTCGCTCGCAACGGCTTCGTTTGCAGGTGACCGACTGCACGTGGCGCGCATCGCGGCGCTCGCGCTCGGCGCGGGTGCGCTCGCCTCCGCGCTCTTGCCCTGGGCGCTCGCCTCCGAAGGCACCTCGAGCGAAGCGGCCCTGCGCGGTGCGGCGGAGCTCCTGCACCAGCACTTCCGGCGCCTGCTCACGCTCCGCACGCTGCTCGCGGTCGCGCTCGCGCTCGGCACCACCATGTGGACTTGGAGCGGCGCCTTGAGCGTACCGCTCCCGTTCGCATCGGGCGCGCTCGCGCTCGCGGCCGCGCTCGAGCTGAGCGGCCGCTACCTGTTCTTCCGCTGCGTCGTCCCGCGCAACATGCCGCTCGCGTTCTTCGCCGGCAAACCCGTCCACTAAGGAGCCTGGTCAAAAATAAAGTCGCCATCTCGACGCCGATCCATCCCGGCCAGCGGCGTTGCGCCTCCTCGAAATACGTTTGTACTCCATCGTCGGCGCGCCTTGCTGGCCGGGTGCCTCGGCGCCGATCTGGCAACTTTATTTTGACCGGGCTCCTAACTGCGCACCTCTTTCGCGAGAATCGCCCATGCTCAAGCGACCGCTTACAGCCGTGCTCGATCGACTCGGCCTTCATACGCATGAAGACCAATGGCGCTACGCGCAGGACGCGCGCTTCGGCGTGATGAGCGAGCGTAAGATACCTGAGCGTTGGGTGAAGACGACCTGCGGTTATTGCTCGGTCGGCTGCGGCATGTTGATCGGAGTGCGCGACGGGAAGGCCGTATCGGTGAAGGGCGACCCCGGCCACCCCGTGAACGAGGGCAAGCTGTGCCCGAAGGGACTCTCCGAGCACTACACGATCTCGGCCGACGGGCGCGCGCAGCATCCATGGCTCCGCACCTGGCGCGGTTCCAAGCGCATCGGCTGGGACGAGGCACTCGAGACCTTCGTGACGCGCGTGCGCGACGTGCAAGCCACCCACGGGAAAGACTCGTTCGCCGTGCTCTCGACGGGTCAGCTGGTGGGAGAAGAGTTCTATACACTCGGCAAGCTCGTCCAACTCGGCTTCGGCACGAAGAACTACGACGGGAATACGACCCTGTGCATGGCGAGCGCCGCTGCGGGCTACAAGCGCAGCTTCGGTAGCGACGGACCGCCCGGCTGCTACGACGATCTCGAGCGCGCCGACACGATCGTCCTCATCGGCGCGAACATCGCCGACAACCATCCGATCCTCGCCTATCGGCTCTTCAAGAACCGCGATCAGAACCCGAAGCACAAGCTGATCGTGGTCGACCCGCGCGCGACGAAGACCGCGATGTTGGCGGACCTCTTTCTACCCATCCGGCCGCGCACGGACGTGCACCTGCTCAACGGCGTGGCGCGCGCGCTGATCGACGAGGGCTGGATCGATGCGTCGTACATCGCCGAGCACACCAGCGGCTTCGAAGAGCTGAAAGAATACCTGAGCCGCTACGACCTGTCTTACACGGCCAAGGTGACCGGTCTGACGGAAGGCGCGGTGTACGAGCTCGCGCGCTCGATCGGCAAGGGCGGCTCGACCTTGTTCGCCTGGACCATGGGCGTAAACCACAGCACGCAGGGCACGGAAACCGTCAACGCCATCTGCAACTTGGCGATGCTGTCCGGCAACGTCGGCAAGGTCGGCGGCGCGCCGTTTTCGATCACCGGGCAGTGCAACGCCATGGGCTCGCGCGAGATGTCGTTCACCTCGGCGCTCCCCGGTTATCGCAAGTTCGAAAACGAAGAGGATCGCGCCGAGCTCGCGCGCCTCTGGCACATCGCGGAGAACCGCGTCCCGAGCCAGCGCGGCCTCGCTTATCCCGACATCATTCAAGGCGTGCTCGATGGGCGCATCAAGGCGCTCTGGATCATCGCCACCAACCCGCTCGTCTCTTACCCCGACCAAGCCAAGCTGCAGAAGGCCCTCGCCCGGCTCGAGTTCTTGGTGGTGCAGGATGGCTATCATCCGACGCCGACGAGCGAGCTCGCCCATCTTTGCCTGCCGGCGGCGATCTGGGGCGAAAAGGAAGGCGTCTACACCAACTCCGAGCGGCGCGTGTCCAAGGTCAACCGCGCCGTGGCAGCGCCGGGCGAAGCGCGCTCGGACTTCGAGATCTTCCTCGGGCTCGCAGACAAGCTGGGCGCACGGGCCGAGCTCTTCCCGGGCTGGACCGAGCCCGAGGACGCCTTCAACGAGTGGCGCGCAGTATCGCGCGGCCGCCTCTGCGATTACTCGGCGATCAGCTACGAGCTCTTGGCCGAGACCAGCGTGCAGTGGCCTTACTCGGCGGACCAGGCGCGCGAACCGCAGGCCTACGCGCGGCTCTATGAACACGGCGGCTACCGCAGCGAGGACGGCAGAGCTCGCTTTTTCGTGGTGAAGAGCGAGCGCCCGCCGGAGGAGCCGTGCCCGGATTACCCGTTCATGCTGAACACGGGCCGTACGGTCGAGCACTGGCACACGCGCACCAAGACCGCGCGCGTGGGCATCCTCGAGCGCGCTGCGCCAGAGGCGTGGCTCGAG
The DNA here is from genome assembly GCA_964651185.1 of uncultured Polyangiales bacterium. Classification (GTDB taxonomy): domain Bacteria; phylum Myxococcota_A; class Polyangia; order Polyangiales; family DASUME01; genus DASUME01. The sequence continues at coordinate 172 of CAZYWR010001164.1, read as the reverse complement.
ATCAACCCGAAAGATGCCGAACGGCTGCGGGTCAAAAACCACGACTGGGTCTCGATCGAGAGCCGGCGCGGAAAGGTCGAGCGCGGGCGCGCCCGCGTCACCTCGATCGTGGCGCCCGGGCAGGTGTTCATGCCCTTCCACTACGCCGAGACCAACGCGAATAACCTGACGC
>CAZYWR010001163.1:0-3791 GCA_964651185.1 uncultured Polyangiales bacterium | reverse complement strand
GGTATTGGCCATCTGCTGACGCGGGGGGTTCGGATTCGCCGAGGTCAAACTGACCTTGAGTCCCGCGTCTTTCGCGGTCACGCTCATTCCCGGTTCGTAGTTAGGGTAATCCTCCGAGCATGGCACATCCTCTTCGTCGGGGTCTTCGCCTGCGTCCACCGGCTTGTTACTGTCCGCGCCGCAGCTCGCGCTCAGTCCGAGCGTCACGCAGCACAAGAGTCCGAAGAATGCGTTCGTGCGTTTCATGATGGACCTCATCGACCAGCTAAGCGTTACTGTCGAGCGCGTCGGCGCAGGGTGCGGCCGAACGCGATCAGTAAGAACCCGATGCTGGCGAGCGCGCCGCCCGCCGATTCTGTGCCCATTTGCCGTGCCGGCACCGCGCATCCGCCGCCGCTCTTACTCGGCGAGCTGTCGTCGTCGCCTGCGTCGCTGTGGCTCGTGCTCGACGTGCCGGCGTCTTTCTTCGTGGTCGAGGTGCCCGCGTCGCCGGCGTCTACGCTGCCCGCGGAGCCTGCGTCGCCGGTGCTCGTCGCTCCGCCGTCCGAAGCCACCGATGCGTCGGGCGGGCCGTTGCCGGCGCTCTGGTCGTACTCGCGGCCTGGAACACCGCACAGCACGGGGCGACCGGCGGCTTCGGTCACGTTGTAGTCGCCGCAGAAGGGCGTGAACGGATAGTGGCCGGCGCAGCACCAGGACGCACCGGCGTTGAGCTGGGTCTCGCAGGCCATCTCGGTGTCGTATCCCGGGCACTTGAGCAACGACGGGATTTGGTCGATGGCGGTGATCTCTTGGTATGTGCCCGTCGCCGGGTCCATGCTGCCGAAGCTCTTGCGCATGCAGACGAAGAGTTCGCTCCCGCCGGGCGCGAAGCCGAGACAGTCGATCGAGTGCGTGGCGCCGACCTTGGTCAGAGGATCGCCCATCTTGGCGGTCGTCCACAGGCCGCCCATGGTGTCCGCGCTCGAGTCGTCGCCGGCGTCGGCGACGTACAGGTGGCCGTCTGGGCCGAACGCGACGCCGCTCGTCTCGGTGAGCGACATGTAGTCGTTGAAGGTCTTGCCCTCGTCGTCGCTGATGAGCAGCGTGTCGGCCGCGCTGTCGCGGTACATCACGGCGAGCACGCGCTTGGGCTCCTGCGGATCGACAGCGAGCAGCACGAAGCTCTCGCCGCTCTGCTCAGTCGGCGCCGGCCCAACCTCGCGCCAGGTCTTGCCGCCGTCCTCGGAGGTGAGCATCAACAAGGTCGACTGGGCATTCAGGGCGCCCGTGGCGTACGTCGCGCTCGCGTACAGACGCGTGGTGTCGTCGTTCGCGATGAGGCCGGTGCCGAGCGTGCGCGTCTGGTCAGCAGTGGGCTTGAGCGCGCCTATCACAGACCAGGCGCCGCTCGGGTCGCGGCGCATCAGCTCGGCGTGCGACTCGGTGTAGTCGGTGCTGCGCGTCGTCACGAGCGACAAGAGCGCGGTCGGGTCCTTGGGATCCAGGATGACGCTGTAGGGCCAGTTCTTGGCGATCAACGGATCTGCGGTCTCGCTCCAGGTGCAGCCGGTGCCGTCGTCCGACCACAAACCGTCGATCTGCGAGAAGACCACGCGCGCCATCGAATCGAGCACCACCGCCGCGGTGCCGGGCACCTTGGCATTCGAGATGCGCTTGAGCTTCATCTCCTCGGGCGCGTCGGGCGTGGCCGCCTGGCTGCATAGGCCCTGGAAGCTCTTGCCCTTGTCGCGGCTGAAGAGAAAGCCGTGGCTCGCGCCGTCTGGCACCGCGTAGCGCACCACGATCACGTCCGGCGCGCTCGGATGAACGAGCACTTGCCGCAATCGTTCCACCGGACCCGACGCGCTCGCGGGCGCGTTCACCACGAGCCATGCGCAAATCAACGAGGAGATCGCCAGCCCGCAACGGAGGGCGTGCGTCAAGGGGGACATCGCCATGCAAAGCTCCTAAGCAGCCTTATAGCTACCAAAACACGCTCAGCGCTCGCCCTGCATTTCCTGCCAAGGTCGCTTTTTTACCGATGGGCGAAACGCCCCGCAATCTTGGTGCGCTTCTTCCAGCTTCGCGGTGAGCGAGCGCAGGCTAGCTCACACCGACTCATTTCGCAGCGGGCTGCCGCCAGCGTCCGGCGGGAGCGCAAGGCCGTTCGGTCGTGGCGATCGCCCGGAGCGCAAGGGCCGTTCGGTCGTGGCGATCGCCCGGGGCGCGAAGTGATGCTCGCGCAGTGGCCACGGGGCGTGGCGCGCGCGCCGAAGCTACGATCGCGCAGGGGACGCCAAGCATGGACGCGCGCCGAGGTCGAGCGCGGTCAGCGTCGCGAGCCCGGCGCGATCAGGTTGCCGCCGCGTGGCTTGCCCCCAAAACGACGATCCCCCGGGTTACCCCGAGGGACCGCAGTTCAGGTTGCCTGCCTTGGTGCGAAAGAGAGGACTCGAACCTCCACGGGTTTTACCCCACTGGAACCTGAATCCAGCGCGTCTGCCAATTCCGCCACTTTCGCGCGGCCCCTCGTGAAAGGGCGAGTGGGATATCCGCTCCTGGTGCAGCTGTCAAGCTCGGGGATTCATCCGCTACTCTTTGCGTACCTCGCAAGGCCCTGCACGCCGAAGGGGCGGGCCGGGACGCGCGAGCGCTCGTTGTTCCGAGCACTTCAGCAGCGCGGCGCGCGGGGTACACGGCTTGCAGCAGCGCCCGCCCTGGATGGGCCCTCGTCGCACGTTTTCGTCAGGCTCGGGCGCGCCGGCGCGCGCGGCGACCTCGGGCTTGCGCGCGCAAGCGCGCGCGGCGACCTCGGGCTTGCGCGCGCAGGCGCGCGACGCCGGTTACACATTGGTCGAGCTGATGATGATCGTGACGGTCATCGCGGTGAGTACGGTGGTGTTCGCGCCGGGCTTCACCCGCGCCATGGCCGATCGTCGCACGGCCTCGGTCGCGCGTGAGCTCATCCGCATCGGACGTAGGGCGCGCTCCGACAGCTTCGGCTACCTGCGCGCGCATCTCATCTGGATTCAGCCGACCCAGAGCAGCTCCTCCGGACGCGTCCAGCTCCTGCGCGGCAACACCAACAGCTGTCTCATCGAATCGTGGCCCACCATCCAAGCGACGTGCGGCAACCCGCCCGCGCTACCCGGCACGAACTGCCTCGAGGACCTGCGGCTCAGCGACACTTCTTGGGGTTCGGGGGCGATCGCGCTGTTCGAAGAGGCGCTGGCCAACAACGCGGCGAGCTACCAGCGGACGCTGCGCGCGCTCTGCTTTGCGCCGAACGGCGTGATGTACAGCGGCACAGGCGCGAACATCACCGCGGCCGCGAGCAATGCCACGCTGAGCGACCAGAACACCGTCAACGGCGGGTTCGTCTACACCTTCCACCTCGGGTCCAGCGCGCCGACCGACACCGACCGCGTGCACCGCGTGCTCTTCCCGTTCGGGACCACGCCGAGGGCCCTGCGATGAGCGCGCGCCGCGGCTACACGCTGATCGAGGTGATGACCGCCGTGGTCGTGATGACCATCGGCGCGACCGGCATCTTGATGATGCAGGGCGCGAGCGTGCGCTCGAACCAAGACGCCAGCGAGACCTCGACGGCCCTGAACTTCGGGACCACCTGGCTCGAGCGCATCAAGCGCGACGCGCGGCTCTGGACCGCGACCGGCAATGCCGCCCTTACCGGAACTTCGTTCCTTAGCACGGTCAACACCAACCCGAGCGCGTACTTCGTGCCGGTGAGCCCGATGGCCAACGAGTCGGCCGGTGCCGACTACTTCGGCTTCGACACGACGGTGGTG
>CAZYWR010001162.1:0-1557 GCA_964651185.1 uncultured Polyangiales bacterium | reverse complement strand
GGCCTTGCGACCGCGCGCTTCGAACGCACGCGTGAGCTCCAACACGGGCGCTTCGTCTCCGGAGATGACGACCGCGCGCGGGCCGTTGAGGGCGGCGATCGACACGCGTCCGGCGTACGCCGCGAGCGCCGGCGCGATCTCCTCCTCTGCAGCCTCGAGCGACACCATCGCGCCGCCGCTAGGCAGCGCTTGCATGAGCTGCGCGCGCGCCGCCACGAGCCGGCAAGCCTCGGGCAGCGACATCACCTGCGCGACGTGCGCCGCCACGATCTCGCCCACGGAATGGCCGAGCAGGAACGAGGGACGCACGCCGAGGCTCTCCAGCCAGCGATAGAGCGCGAGCTCGAGCGCGAACAGCGCGGGCTGCGCGAAGCCGGTGAGTTCGAGCAGACTGGCAGCTTCGCTGCCGGCGGGCGCGAACATGACTTCTTGCAGCGGTCGCTCGAGCGTTCCGGCGAACGCGGCGAACACGGCGTCGAGCGCGGCGCGAAACGCCGGATAGCGCTCGTACAGCTCGCGTCCCATCTCCGGCCGCTGGCTGCCTTGGCCGGTGAACAAGAGCGCGAGCCGGCCGAGACCGGCGCGGCGGGCGCGCGCGACCCGCGCTGCGGGCTGCCCTTGCGCGAGCTGTGAGAGGCTCTCGAGCAGGTTTTCACGGGTGCCCGCGACGACCACGGCGCGCACGTCGAACACGCTGCGCGTGCGCACCAGGGAATACGCCAGGTCGGCGAGCGCCAGCTCAGGATGGGAGCGCAGATGCGCGTGCAGGCGCGCGGCCTGCGCGCGCAGCGCCGCCTCGCTCTTCGCCGAGATCACGAAGGGTAAGAGCGCGGCCTGCGCGGTCTCGGCTCGCGGCGCGGGCGTGGCACCCGTGGGCGCTTCTTCGAGGATGACGTGCGCGTTGGTGCCGCTGATCCCGAACGACGAAATGCCGGCACGGCGCGGACGTCCGTTGCGGGTCCACGGGACCGCCTCGTGCAGCAGCTTCACGGCGCCGGCGGACCAGTCGACGTGTCGCGTCGGAACGTCGGCGAACAAGGTCTTCGGCAAGAGCTCGCGCTCGAGCGCGAGCACCATCTTGATCACGCCGGCGACCCCCGCAGCCGCTTGCGTGTGGCCGAGGTTCGACTTGAGCGAACCGAGCCAGAGCGGCCGTTCCGCGGGTCGTCGTGCGCCGTAGCTCGCGAGCAGCGCCTGCGCTTCGATGGGATCGCCCAGGGTCGTGCCCGTGCCGTGCGCCTCCACCGCGTCCACATCGGCGGGCGAAAGGCGCGCTTGCGCCAACGCGCGCTGGATGACTTGCTCTTGCGCGGGTCCGTTGGGCGCGGTCAGCCCCTGACTCTTACCGTCTTGATTGATGGCCGAGCCGCGCACCAGCGCGAGCACGGCGTGGCCGTTGCGCCGCGCGTCGGAGAGGCGCTCGAGCACCAGCATGCCTGCGCCTTCGCCCCAGCCCGTGCCGTCGGCTGCATCTGCAAACGGCTTGCAGCGGCCGTCCGGCGCGAGCCCGCGCTGGCGGCTGAACTCGATGAACGTGCCCGGCGTGGCCATCACGGT
>CAZYWR010001161.1:0-5307 GCA_964651185.1 uncultured Polyangiales bacterium | reverse complement strand
CAAGGTGTGGCCCACCGGCGGCCGTTCAGGATCTCCCGTGATGTAGCGCAACCCACCGATGCCCTCGGCCACGCTGGCGAAGCCCGGACGCCCGGCGTACGGACCGCTCTGTCCCCAACCGGAGATCCGCACCATCACGAGTCCTGGATTGTCGCGCGCGAGCTCCTCGTAACCGAGCCCCCACTCTTCCATGCGGCCTGGCCGGAAGTTCTCGATCAGCACGTCGCAGCGCGCCGCGAGCCGCTTGAGCAGCGCGGGCGCACGCGCGGCGCGCAGGTCGAGCGTAATGCTCTTCTTGTTGCGCGCGAGTCCGTACCACCACAGGGAGGTTCCGTCGGGTCCGGGCGGGTGGAGCACGCGCCAGCTGCGCATCGGATCGCCTTTGCCCGGCGGTTCGACCTTAATCACCTCGGCGCCGAAGCCCGCCAGCATGGTGCCCGCGAACGGTCCCGCCAACAGCTGTCCGAGCTCGAGCACACGCAGATCCGAGAGAGCCTTCATGGACACCCGGTCTAGCTCGTTCTGCGATGCGCCGCCCACTCCCGGCCGCATGGCGCTGGTCGTCTACCGGGACGTCTGTACGGCGCTTCGCAAAGCTTTGCGAGTTTTCCAAACTCCGGCGCGAGACGGCGTATGACGACTCTAATTCTGCCCCCCCGGCCGGGGATTGCCTCGGCCCTTGCCAATCGCGTAGTCGATTTCGCTTGGCTACGCTCGTCGCATCGCTGGCCCGGCCAGGCTGTCAGACGCGGAGGAACCCTTATGAGAAGTGCTGTCGGAGTGGCCCTGGCGCTCGCCTGTAGCATCGGCTGCGGCGACAGCGGCGGGGCGGCGCCGCAATACCAACAGACCACGCCGGCCGCCACGGCCACGAGCGCCGACGAAGGCGATAGCCAGTCGACCGCGTCGACCTACGAACGCTTCGGCTACTGCCTAGAGCAAGCCGACTGCAACGAGTCGGAAGCGTGCGTGGTCGGCGCGGACGAGACGTTCCACATATGCCTCTCTCCTTGCAACGGGGCCGAGGATTGCGCGAATGCGAGCGTGCCCGGAGCCGGAGATGTCACCGCGGCCGTCGCGTGCAGTGAGTTCGAGGGCGCGCGCCGCTGCGTGATCAGCTGCCAAGGCAGCGAAGACTGCGTCGCCGGCATGATCTGCAGCTTCGGCGCCTGCGTCTGGCGCTGAGCGCGCGCTTCACCGCCGGCAGCTCACGCGCTCGCGCGCGCGCGTGAGCTGCCGGCGCCCTCAGACGCGCGGCGCCGCCCGTGGCGAGCTTGGCGCTTGGCGCTCGGGCGTGAGCGCGTATCCTTCGCGCCATGAGCTTGCACGACGTCAACGCTTCCTCCTCGTTCCCGGCCCGCGCCAAGCGTTTGAAAGTTGCGCTCGCGCGCGCCGGCGCCCGCTTCGAAAAAGGAGCGCTCGCGCGCAGCGCATCGCACGCCGCTGCGCAGCATCCGCCCGCAGGTCGATCCGAGCGCTGGACAGAGCTGCTCATTCGCCATCGCTGGGCGCTGGTCGTGCCGATCGTGCTCCCGCTCTCGAAGGCGTACGAGCTGTACTGGACGGCGCGCTACGTGCACTACCGGAACCTGCGCAACGCAGCGGCCGGCCACGAACGGCGCGTGGCGGGCGTCGTGCGCCAGATCCAGGCCTGGAACGAGCGCGGCCGTCCCGGCCTGCTCCACACCTCGCGCAAAGGTTGGCAGAGCGTGGCCGTGCGCGCGATCGAGTACAAGAAGAAGAGCCAGAGCGGCATCGACGTGGAGCTGCACGACATCCTATCGCTCGATCCCGAGCGCCGCGTCGTGCGCGTCGAGCCGCGCGTCAACATGGGGCAGCTCACGCGCTGGCTCGCGCCCAAAGGCTGGACCGTCCCCGTCGTGGCGGAGCTCGATGATCTGACCGTCGGCGGGCTTATCCTCGGCTACGGCATCGAGTCGTCGGCCCACAAATACGGCTTGTTTGCCGACACGGTCGTGTCGGCGGAGGTGGTGCTCGCGGATGGGCGCGTCGTGCGCGCGAGTCCGGACGAAAACGCCGATCTCTTCTACGCGCTCCCCTGGAGCTACGGCGCGCACGGCTTTCTGACCGCGGTCGAGCTGCGCGTCATCCCCAGCAAGCCCTACGTGCACGTGACCTACGAGCCGGTGTTCGGGTTGGACGCGCTGTGCGCGCGCTTCCGCGAGCTCGCGTGCGCGGCCGAGCCGCCCGAGTTCTTGGAGATCCTGCTGTTCGACCTGGAGCGGGCCGTGATCGTCTACGGCGACTTCGCCGAGCTCCCGCGCGGGGCGCGGCCCACCCGCATCGCCCCTTTTTACAAGCCCTGGTTCTACAAGCACATCGAGTCGTTCCTCGAGCGCGGCAAGGGCAGCGAATACATTCCCCTGCGCGAGTACTACCACCGCTACACGCGCAGCGTGTACTGGCACGGGGAGCTGCTCGTGCCCTTCGGCAACCACCCGCTGTTCCGTTACACGCTGGGCTGGCTGATGCCGCCGAAAGTCTCGATCTTACGGCTTCTACAGAGCGAACGCGTGCGCAACTACCGCGACGAGCGCAACGTCGTGCAAGACGGCCTCGTGCCGATCCGCTTTCTGCGCGAAGGCATCGAGATGTTCCACCGCGAGTTCGAGTGCTATCCGCTGTGGGCCGCGGCGCATCGCACCTTTCGCACCGAGCCGCAGGGCATGATCGCGCCCTCGTCGCCCGAGCTCGCGGAAGAAATGTTCGTGGATCTCGGCGCTTGGCAGGTGCCGCGCTTCGTGAAGCGGAAGCAGCCTTGGAACGGTCGCCAGGCCGTGCGCAACTTGGAGGCTTGGCTACGCGAACATCACGGGTACCAGTGCCTGTACGCGGTCACGGAGCAGACCCGCAGCGAGTTCTGGCAAATGTTCGATCGCACGCTCTACGAGCGCGTGCGCGAGAAGTACGGCGCGGCGGGCGCGTTCATGGACGTGTTCGACAAAGTGAAGCGCCCCGAGCAGCCCTGACGCCTTGCGCCCCTTCGGGGGCGTGGGACCATGAACGCGAGCGCCACGCCGCGCTCTCGGGCGCTCCGCCTCATACCGTTCTTTGTCCGCCGCCGATGCGCTTTTTTGAGGCGGCTCCGCTGTGCCCGGCTAGGGACGCCCGCCCGCGCGGCGACCGCTCCTTCACGGCGCGCCTGCTGCGAACGCAAAGGCGAATTCGCACCGACCTCCGCGGCTGATTCTCGTCTGCAGCCCGCGCCGCGAGCTCGGCCGCGCGGCATCGCGCCGATCGACGCTTGAGATCCCGGAAAAAAAGGCGGCTAGATCAACTGTCACGGGGGAGCCATGGCCAAAGTAAGGATCGCGGAGGACGCCGTGCACGTGAGCGTCGGCTGGGTCGAGCGCATCGTTTTGGCCGAACGTTCGCGCTGTCTTCCGCTGTCGCGCATCCGCAGCGTCGACCCGCATCCGCCCGTGCAGGAGATGATGCTGCACTGGTCGGAGCAGAGCGGCGTCTGGTTGTGCGGCGTCTCGGCGTACGACGGCGAGATGATCCCGAGCGCCAAGCACCCGAGCAACACGATCGCGATCGAGCTCGCCGGAGACGAGCGCGTCTATGTCGAGGTCGACGGCGAGTCGCCGGCCCAAGTCGCAGCGCGCATCTCGTGCGCTCTGCGCGCGAACCGCGAGCGCAACAAGGAGGAAGCGATGGCCACGACGACATGGGATGCCACGAGCAGCCGTGAAGCGGACGCCAAGGCGTTGCAGCCGCTGGAGATCCAAATCGACGACGAGGATGATGAGGACGTTCAGCTGCGAGATCCTCTGCTCCAGGGCAGCCTGCCGCCGCCCCCGATGCCCGAACGAGAGCCCGAGATGAGCCTCGACGACGACCGCGACCTGACCCGCCTAGGCGGTTGGCTGGTCGGGCTCGGCTCGCTGGGCCTTTTGACGGGCGGCATCATGCTCGCGAGCGGCGCGTTGCCCGGGCTGCTCGCCGTCGGCGCGGGCGTGACCTGCGCGCTGCTCGGCGGCGTCGCCTTGGCCGTCGTCGCACACCACCAGGGCTGAGCCACGGCCATCTCGCGCGGCTCAGGCTCAGTACGGATTGTCCGGCAGCTCCGGTGTGCGTGCGCGCCAGCTCGACGGCGAGCTCGGAATCTGCGGCGCGCCTGGCGGTGCAGCGGCTTCACCCGCGGGCCGAGCCCGTTTCGATGGGGTGGAGCGCGCCGGCGTCGCAACACCAGGTGCCAGACCGGCGGGCGCGCGCTCCGCCGCAAAGCCCGAGGACGACACGCGCTTCGACCCAGCGCCAGACGCCGGAGACGCTGGGTTGCGGGCCACCGCAGACGACGTCGCCGCGGGCCCGGCCGCTCGCCCCGATGCGCCCGACGGCAGTGCCGAATCGGCGTCCGGAGCGCGCACAGGAGCCATCGTGGAGGCGCGACCGGGCGCAGCCGATGGCCGCAGCCTGGCGGCCGCATCGGAGCCGCGCACAGGCTCCGCAGGCGCCCGTGAAGACGCGGGAGTCGGGCCGGCCGCCGTGGGGGTGGGCTGCCGAGGCGCCGCGTTCTCTGCTTCGCGCGCCGCAGACGCGGGCTCAACCGGATGCCGGTCCGGCACCGAAGCCGGCTCGCTCGGGCGTGAGGTGGCCGAGCGCACCTCGCGCTGGCGTGAATCCGCGGACTGCCGGAGACCCACCAGCGCGGCCACCACGATGATCGCGACCAACACCGCGGTCAGGATCCGCAGACCGACGGCTGAAGCTGGGACTTCGGGGGGTGGACGAGTGCGCGCGGGCCAGCCGGGGGGCTGCAGGCTATCCGCGTCGCCTTCGGCCGCGAGCCCGTCTGCCGGCTCGTCGCCAGCGCGCTCGTCCGCCCCCTCCTCGGGCAAGGCGCCGCGCCCCACGCTCGTAGGAAACGCGCCGCTCGGCCCCGACTCGAGCTCGAGCGGTCGTTGGTTCGAGCCGTCCCACAAGATGCGCGGCACCGGGACGGTCGGCTGGCTGTGCAGGCCGGTCAGCACATGGCGATCGGCCGCGACCCGGCTGTAGCTGCCGGGGCTCGGCTGGGCCGGATCGCGGCGGGCGCCCGGCCGCGCGGGCGTGAACCCGCGCGGCGGCGCGGCCCGACGCATGCGCTCGCCCAGGTCGAGGAGCGTCGCCGGCGGGGCGGGAAAGCCGGTCGGCGTGGGCTCTATGTGCGGCGTCCGCGGCAGCTCGAGCTGAGGCGTGCCGAGGCCGGGCACCGTCGTCACGTGCGACGGCTCTGAGGGCAGCGGTGCATGGGGTGCAGGATCGTCGCGCCGCCGCGGCGCGCACGCGCGCGCGCACGCG